>JBCCKJ010000302.1:0-3293 GCA_039027455.1 Pseudomonadota bacterium
GGCCGAGAACAATCCGAACTCGTCGCGGTCCAGGCTCACGAGGGTGGCCGCGTGACCGGGGACTGCAACGCTGGCCGCGAGTATGGCCGCTGAAACAGAGATACGCTTAAGCATTCCGATACGCCTTCTTATGACTAAAGACTCTGGTTGCGTGCTACTTAACCTTACCAAATAGTTAAGGTTACGAATACGCGTGAGTCAACAGGCTTATTGGATGGAATTTCGGAAGGAAAACATGGTCTTGAATGTTGCGTTTTTAAGTCATTGTGACTGACGAGTGGATTCCGACCAATCAGAAACTAGTCATCAGAAATTCAACACAAAATGGGTGCTCTCAGTGGGGACACGATTTCGTCAACTCTGGAAGTTTGGCTAGCGCCCAAAACCATCTGCGAATTGTAAGAAAGCCGACTAACGGGGCACAGGCCAACAGCCGCTTTCAGAGCGACGGGGTCGAACACCCCATTCCTGGCTCACCCCTTTTCGGGGAAGAACACTTCGCGCAAGTGATCGCCGATGCGCGCGGGGCGTAGGGTTTCGGCGTCGAGGCAGCACCAACTGGATTGCACTTCAGCGAGCACTTCTTCGCCGCGCTGGATGACCGTGCGGTAAAAGGCGCGCGCGCCGTTATACCGCTCCAGAACCGTGCTGGCGAACACGTCGTCTTCGAGGAAAGCGGGCTTGCGGTAGGTGATCTCGTGCTTGAGCGCGACCCACGCTTTGCTCGCCACTTCGTCCGCCGGGGCGAGGCCATTCCAGTGGGCCAACACCGCGTCCTGAACCCAATTAAGGTATCGCGCGTTGTTCACATGCCCCATGAAATCGATGTCATCGGGCACAACCTTGATGGGGAATCGGAACGGAGCGGAGGCCGGTATTGCTGACATGAATGTCAGTTAGCCGATCCATTCCTAAGATTCCATGACGAATTGACGCTAAATCAGCAACGACCTTGCCAGCCCTGCGCGATCCCCGCTAATCGCGCTCCCGAGCAGGAAAAAAGACGACAAAATGGCCAGCAAACCCCGCACGCTTTACGAGAAAATCTGGGACGCCCACGTGGTGGAAACGCGCGAGGACGGCACCGCGCTGATCTACATTGATCGCCACCTTGTGCACGAAGTCACCAGCCCACAGGCGTTCGAGGCGCTGCGCATAGCGGGCCGCCCGGTCCGCCGTCCCGAACTGACTCTGGCCGTGCCCGATCATAACCTGCCGACGACCGCGCGCCGCGACGCGAGCGGCGGGAAGATCCCGATTGCCGATCCGCAAAGCGCTGCCCAGCTCTCTGCGCTGGAAAAGAACGCGCCCGACTTCGGCATCCGCTATATCGGCGATGCGGACGCGGAACAGGGCATTGTTCATGTGGTCGGCCCCGAACAAGGCTTCTCTCTGCCCGGCACCACCATTGTTTGCGGGGATTCGCACACGGCCAGCCATGGCGGGCTTGGCGCGCTGGCGTTTGGCATTGGCACCAGCGAGGTGGAGCATGTGCTGGCCACGCAGACGCTGCTGCTGCAACAGTCCAAACCGATGGAAGTGCGCGTCGAGGGTGCTTTGCCACCGGGCGTGTCGGCCAAGGATCTGATCCTTCACATCATCGGCGTGATCGGTGCGGCGGGCGGCAGCGGCTATGTGATCGAATATCGCGGGCCCGTGTTCGAAGCGATGAGCGTCGAGGAGCGGCTGACCGTGTGCAATATGAGCATCGAAGCGGGCGCGCGCGCCGGCCTGATTGCGCCGGACGACACGGTGTTCCGCTATCTCAAAAACCGCCCGATGGCGCCCAAGGGGGACGATTGGGACGCGGCGGTGGCCTATTGGCGCACGCTTCACACTGACGAAGGCGCCGAGTTCGCGAAATCGGTCACCATCAACGCGGGCGATGTCGCGCCAACCGTGACGTGGGGCACCAGCCCCGAAGACGTGGTGCCAATCACCGGCCAGGTGCCCTCGCCCGACAGCTACGCCGACGAAAGCAAGCGCGCGGCGGCGGCCAAAAGCCTCGATTACATGGGGCTCACCCCCGGCACGCACATGACGCAGGTTCCGGTTGAAAACATCTTCATCGGCAGCTGCACCAACAGCCGGATCGAAGACCTGCGCAGCGCCGCCGAAGTACTGAAAGGCCGCAAGAAAGCGGACAATGTGCGCTGGGCTATCGTCGTCCCCGGCTCCGGCCTCGTCAAAGCCATGGCCGAAGAAGAAGGACTCGACCGCATCTTTACCGAAGCGGGCTTTGAATGGCGCGAGCCGGGCTGCTCGGCGTGTCTAGGCATGAACCCCGACAAAGTGCCCGCGGGCGAACGCTGCGCCTCGACCTCCAACCGCAACTTCGTCGGCCGCCAAGGGCCCGGCGCGCGCACGCATTTGGTCTCGCCTGCGATGGCCGCCGCCGCCGCGGTGACGGGCCGCCTCACCGATGTGCGCGAGCTGAGCTGATCGGGCTTGAAACCGCGCGCCAGCGAGCGCAAGGAACTCCTAGAGAGGAGTGGTGATGACAAAAGAGAAGAACAACAAAGTCGCCATCGGCGCCGCCGCCATTGGATCGGCCGCCATTGCCGCGGCCCTGCTCTACGCGGGCAAGCGCTTTCGCAAAAAGCCGGAAGACAGCGCCATTGGCGCCGAGCAGGCCAAGACCCCGCCTTCTGGCGAACCGCCCGAAACCGACTGAGGACAATATGCCCGCCATCATGGAAAAGCTCGCGCGTATCGAGGGGCAAGCCATCCCCTTTGGACAAAAGAACGTCGACACCGACGTCATCATCCCGGCCAAGTGGCTGAAAACGATCACGCGCGACGGCCTTGGCGAAGGCGCGTTTGAAACCGTGCGCGAGATCGAAGGCAACGTGTTTGACGATCCCGCCTACGCTGGCTCACCCATTCTGATTGCAGGCGACAATTTCGGCTGCGGCTCCAGCCGGGAGCACGCCGCCTGGGCTATCCTCGACATGGGCATCCGCGCGGTGATCGCGCCCAGCTATTCGGACATATTTTCGGGCAACGCGGTCAAGAACGGCATCCTGCCGGTGGTGCTTCCGCAAGAGGCGATCGACCGGTTGATGGTGGTGGCGCAGGAAGGCTCGCCCATCACGGTCGATCTGGAAACGCAAACGGTCACGACCGAGTATCAAGACCGCTTTGCCTTTGACATCGACCCGTTCCGCAAGCACTGCCTGCTGCATGGGCTCGACGAAGTGGCGCTGACGCTCGAACGCGACGCCGCTATCGGCACTTTTGAGGATCGCCGCAAAACCTCGCAAAACTGGGTGGCGGTCGGCACCAACGCTTAA
>JBCCKJ010000303.1:0-3266 GCA_039027455.1 Pseudomonadota bacterium
ACCAGCTCGCGCGTGAACAAGAACTCGCCGCCAAGATCGGCAAAGAAATCGACGTCGAACGCCGCCGGATGAGCCTGTTCAGCTATCGCAAGATGCCGTTTGACGACAGCGGCCGTTTCGTCATGCCCGAGGCTTTGCGCGCGCGCGCGGGCATTGAAACTGGGCTCTATCTCAACGGGATGGGCACCTACTTCACAATCTGGGCGCCCGAAACGCTCCGCGACCTCGGGGACGACTTCGACGACATTTGGATGGACTGCGAAGACGCGATGGCCGAGGCCGAAGCGAAGTCCAGAAAGCGGGGTGGGTGATGATCCAGCCTGTATCCGCCGCCCCGCATATCCCCGTTCTGCTCGAAGAAGTCATTGCTGCGGTTCAACCTACGCCAGAAAAGACAGCTGTCGACGCAACTTATGGCTGGGGCGGCTATTCGCGCGAGCTGCTCAAGGGCGGCGCACGTGTTTACGCCTTCGACCGAGACCCATACGCCATTTCGGAGGGCGCCGCCGACGAGGCGCATTGGGATGGCCTGCTTTCGCTTCACCCGCATCGCTTTTCACTCATGCAAAAGGAGATGGAGCGCATGGGAGTTCCCCAGGTGGATGCGGTCGTGATGGACATCGGCGTCTCCTCGATGCAGCTTGATCAGGGCGAACGCGGCTTTTCCTTCCAGCAGGACGGGCCGCTCGACATGCGGATGAGCGCTGAGGGTGAAAGCGCCGCGGATTTCCTCAACACCGCCGATGAAGCGGCCATCGCCGATGTGCTCTACGAATACGGTGAAGAGCGCCAATCGCGCCGGGTTGCGCGCGCGATCGTGGCGGCGCGCCCGCTGGAGACCACCGGCGATCTGGCGCGCGTGGTGCGCAAGGCGCTGGGCTATCGTCCGCACGATAAGAAGGATCCCGCGACCCGCAGCTTTCAAGCGGTGCGCATTCATATCAACGATGAACTCGGCGAACTGCGGGCCGGTCTGATCGCGGCTGAAACGCTGCTGCGCGAGGGCGGCGTGCTCGCCGTGGTGTCATTCCACAGCCTCGAAGATCGTATCGTGAAGCGTTTCCTGCGCGAGGCATCGGGCGCCGGTCGCGCCGTTTCTCGCCATTTGCCCGGCGAAATCCCTGGCCCCGCTCCGACCTTTACCAAGCTTTCCAAGGCGATCCGCCCCGGCGAAGCCGAGATTGAACGCAACCCCCGCTCGCGTTCTTCGGTCTTGCGGCACGCGGTTCGCACCCACGCTCCAGCACGTTCGTTTCCCGAAAGGATGATCCCATGATGATGACCACGTCGCGTCTTCGCCAGATTGGCTGGGGTGTTCTTTTGTGTTTGTGTTTCGCGGTCTTCGCCGCGCTGAGCCTGAGCGTCCACGCGGTGCGTAACGAAGTGATGCTGGCGGATAAGCAGATCGTGCAGATGAAGATCAAAAAGCAGCGTTTGGAAACCGAATTCCAGGCCCGCGCGAGCCAGCATCAATTGGCGCGGTGGAACCGGGTGGAATTGGGCTTTGTTGCGCCGCGCGCGGATCAATACCTAGATACGCGGCGGCAATTGGCGTCGCTTGGTCAGCCGCGCGGTCCCGGCGCGCCAGCCCCGATCCGTGTCGCGCGGGCCGATGCAGGTGCGACGCAAGACTATGCGCGCCGCCCGATGGTTTCACCCGTATCCGGAGCGCCGATCACTTTGGCGTCCGCCGATGCTCCGCAGGATGCGGGGACCGTTTTTGTCGAAACATTGGGCGACATGCTGATCGCCGCTTCGCCCATCCGGCCCGCCAAGGCGCAGACCGGACAAACATTTGCGCTTGAGACAACTGAATGAACACAGGCGCGCGCGCCCTCGGAGGCGAACAGGCCAGTCTGTTTGACGCGGTTCCCGATCTTGTCGGAGCCGCTGCGCGCACCCGTGTCTCAAAAAGCGCCCCGTCTGCGCCGTTTTTGCCGCCAACGCTTCCGCAACCTAAGAGCACGCGGCGCGTCTATGCGCCGGCTGAAACCTTGCAGGCTTTGCGCGCGCGTTTGCTGAACAGCGCGCGCCAACGCGTGTTCTTCCTGGCGTTGGCTTTTGTCGCGCTGACGCTGGTGGCGCTGGTTCAAATCCTGTGGTTGGGGTTGGACGGGGCGGCGCCATCAACCCGCACAGGGAGCGGGAACGCTCTTCTTCCTCCGCGCGGCGAGATTGTCGATCGCAACGGCGTGCCGCTTGCGGGCGCGTATCCGGCGTACTCGTTGTATTTCTATCCCAAAGCGATGGATGGGAGCGGCCAATCGCCTTTGATCCGTCCGCCGGAGCAATTGGCGCGCGAGCTCAAAGCCATCTTCCCCGATATGGACGAAGCGCAGGTCGCGAAACAACTCGCTTCGGGCAAGGGCGGATATCTGCGCAAGCGTATTCTGCCGGAAGAGGCGAACGCGGTGTGGGCGCTCGGCGAAGTGGCGCTGCAATCGCCCGAGATCCTCGATCGGCACTATCCGCAAGGGCGCCTGGCCGCGCACGTTCTGGGCGGTGTGGCTGATGACGGGGAAACGCAATCCGGCGTCTTCGGTATGGAAGAGGCGCTAAACACGCGCTTGTCCGATCCCGAATTGCGCGCTGAGCCGGTGGAGCTTTCGATCGATGTGCGCGTGCAGGGCGCGCTCGAAGACGAGATGCGCCGCGGGATGATGCTCGCCAAGGCGGATGGCGCGGCGGGCGTTGTGCTGGATGTCGACACGGGCGAAGTCATCGCCATGGCGTCGCTCCCCGATTTCAATCCCAACCGTGTGGCTCAGGCCGACGCCAACAACACGACCAACCGCGTCACCTATCTGCGCGGCGAACTGGGTTCGGTCTTTAAGCCGTTAACGGTCGCCGCCGCGCTCGATGCGGGCGTGATAACCGACTTAACCCGCGTTTGGGACGCCACGCCGGTCGAGGCGGGTGGCCGGACTTTTGAAGACTACGAAGACAAGGGCGATATCCTCACCATTCCAGAGGCGCTGGCCTATTCGTCGAACACGGTGACCATGCGGGTCGCCGAACAGCTGGGCGGGGAACGCCTGCGCAGCGTTTGGCTTGATCTGGGTATGAACCGCGCGTCGGACATTGAACTCAAGGGCAAGAGCGAACCGCTGTGGCCGCAAGGCAAATGGTCGCCGCTCACCACCAAGGTCGCAGCCTATGGCCACGGCTTCAACGTGACGCCGCTGCACCTGGCCAACGCCTATTCCGCTATGGTCAATGGCGGGATCATGCGGCCCGCCACCTTGCAGAAGGTCGCGCCGGGTCAG
>JBCCKJ010000304.1:0-3258 GCA_039027455.1 Pseudomonadota bacterium
AAATCGATGGGTTTTTCCGACAAGCGCTTGGCCACCTTGGCGGTGCGTTCGGTGGGCGTGAAAGACGGGCTGGCGGAAACGCAAGCGCGGCGTTCTGGGCTTCTGCATGACGCGCTCCAAGCGATGGCGGGGGCCACCAGCGCGGACGAAGTGCGCGCGCTTCGGCATAAGCTGGGCGTGGTCCCGGTGTTCAAGCGGATCGACAGCTGCGCGGCCGAGTTCGAAGCGGTGACGCCTTATATGTATTCGACCTATGAAGCGCCGAGCTTTGGGGAGCCGGAATGCGAAGCGGCGCCGAGCGATCGCGAAAAGATCGTCATACTGGGCGGGGGCCCCAACCGGATCGGGCAGGGCATCGAATTCGACTATTGCTGCGTCCACGCCTGCTTTGCGCTGGCTGAGCGGGGCTATGAAACGATCATGGTCAACTGCAATCCAGAGACCGTTTCGACCGATTATGACACGTCGGACCGGCTCTATTTTGAACCTCTCACCGATGAAGACGTGCTGGAAATCCTGCGCGTGGAGCAACAATCGGGAACGCTCAAAGGCGTCATTGTGCAGTTTGGCGGGCAGACCCCGCTTAAGCTTGCGCAGGCGCTAGAAGACGCCGGTATCCCGATCCTCGGCACCAGCCCGGACGCGATCGATCATGCTGAGGATCGGGAACGCTTCGCGCGGCTCGTCAACAAGCTGCGCCTGAAACAGCCCGACAACGGGATTGCTTACACTCGCGACGAGGCGGCCGCCGTGGCGGCGCGGATTGGCTATCCGGTTCTGCTGCGACCTTCATTCGTGCTGGGTGGGCGCGCGATGGAAATCGTCGATTCCGAAGCGCAGCTCGATGACTACATCAAGACCGCCGTGAACGTCTCGGGCGACAGCCCGGTATTGGTCGATCAATATTTGCGCGACGCGATCGAATGCGACGTAGACGCGCTGTGCGACGGTCACGAAGTGCGCATTGCGGGCGTGATGCAGCATATCGAGGAAGCCGGCGTGCATTCTGGCGACAGCGCGTGCACCTTACCGCCTTATTCCCTTCCCGCAGACATCATCGAGGAAATGGAGCGCCAAGCGGACGCTTTGGCTCGCGCGCTTCAGGTCAGAGGTCTGATGAACGTGCAGTTCGCTGTGAAGGACAGCGAGGTTTACCTGATCGAGGTCAATCCGCGCGCTAGCCGCACGGTACCGTTCGTTGCGAAGGCTATCGGGCAGCCTGTTGCCAAGATTGCGGCGCGCGTCATGGCAGGCGAAAAGCTGGCTGGGTTCGAACCCTTCAGACGCGATCTCGATTACATGGCGATCAAAGAAGCTGTGTTCCCGTTTGGTCGCTTCCCCGGCTCAGACCCCGTTTTGACACCCGAAATGAAGTCCACCGGCGAAGTCATGGGCGTCGACCAGACTTTCGAAGCGGCGTTCCTGAAGTCACAAATCGGTGCGGGAATGGATCTTCCCCGCGAAGGCACCGTATTCGTATCGGTCAAGAACTCGGACAAATCGGTAATTGTGCCCGCTGTGCGCCAATTGCTGGAGCACGGCTTCGCGGTTATCGCGACCTCGGGCACGCAACACTATCTCGCGGAGGAAGGATTGGCGGTGGAGCGGGTGAATAAAGTTGCCGAGGGGCAGCCCCATATCGTCGATAAAATCATCGATGGCGAAGTGGCGCTGATTTTCAACACAACCGAAGGCTGGCAATCGCTTTTGGACTCCAAATCGATCCGCGCGACGGCTCTGGAAAAGAAGGTTCCTTACTACACCACCGCGGCGGCGTCGCGCGCAGCGGCGGCGGCGATTGCGGCTATTGCACCAGATCAGCTTGAAGTTCGCCCACTCCAAGACTATTATAGCTGAACGATTACGCTCGATCTCCCCACATTTCGATGCAGCCGGACCGCCTTTTACTAAGGTGGTTGCACTCGAAATGACGCTTTTGTTCAAGGTGTTGGGGCGGGCGAAGGACTGAGAAAGAGACGGTAATGGCGACGATGGAAAAGGTTCCGATGCTGGCTGAGGGTTATGAGCTGCTCATGGCAGACCTCAAAGTCCTGCGCGAGGAACGTCCTCTTATTGTTGACGCAATCGAAGAGGCGCGCGCTCACGGCGATTTGTCCGAGAACGCTGAGTATCACGCGGCCAAGGAGCGCCAAGGCCAGGTCGAAGCGCAGATTTCCGATCTGGAAGACAAGGTCAGCCGGGCGCAAATCATCGATCCCAAGTCTCTTTCGGGCGACAAGGTGATCTTTGGTGCCACCGTCACGCTGCTTGATGAGGACGATAAGCCCGTTAAGTATCAGATCGTTGGCCAGACCGAAGCGGACGCATCGAAGGGCCGTATCTCCTACACCTCGCCGATCGCGCGCGCGATGATCGGCAAGCAGGTGGAAGAGGAAATTGAAGTGACGGTTCCTTCAGGCGACAAGTTCTACCTCGTCGAAAAGATCGAATTTATCTGAGCTATTGCGAATGAGCGCTTCAATTTAGGCGCTTTTCCATCGCATAGTTATGGATCGCTACTTCGTGGTCTTCATGCTCGATCGTGAAGTCCCGGCGATGCGTTACTCGGTACCCTGCGCGCTCAAAGGCGGGCCGGGCTAACTCGCTTGCCTCGGTGTAAAGCCGGGTTAGTCCTAGCGCTCTCGCTTCGTTCTCGGCGGCTTGCAACACCCGCTCGGCCAAGCCTTTTCGAGTGTGTTGGGGATGGCAATAAAGTCGATCGAGATGCCCGTCAGGCTCAAGCAACGAATAAGCCACTGGGGCATCGTTTTGATCCACCGCGAGGAAGATCATGTGTCCTTGCGCAGAGCGTTCCTGATACATCGCCGGGCCGCCATGTCGTCCGGCCCAAGCGGCTATTTGGATGTCGGAATAGCCATGTGATCCGACCACGCGAATCGCCGCGAGCGATAGGGCGCTGAGCGCCTCCGCGTCGCTATCGCGGTAGCGTCGTATCGAATAACTCACAGGCTGAGCCTGGTTCTGGAACGGTTTACTCGTCTGGCGTCAGCAGCCGGTGAATGTGGACGACCACATACTTCATCTCGGCGTCGTCCACGGTGCGCTGCGCTTGAGCGCGCCACGCTTCGACGGCGGCGTCGTAAGAGCTGTAGACGCCCACCGTGTGAATCCCTTCGGGGTCGACGAACTCATGTCCGCGGGGGTCTTTCACCCGTCCGCCCATAACGAGGTGGAGTTTTTGAGTTGGTGTTGCTTCTTGCATCGTGAACGCCCCTTTTCACCGGGCAAAGAGGCGTT
>JBCCKJ010000305.1:0-3253 GCA_039027455.1 Pseudomonadota bacterium
GCGCGGCCCGTAGGCGATGTTTTCATAGATCGATTTGGGGAAGGGGTTCGGCTTTTGAAAAACCATGCCCACTCGCGCGCGAAGTTGCACGACATCCATAGAATCGTCGTGAATATCGTCGCCTTCAAGCTCGATCGAGCCCGTGACGCGAGCGTTATGTATCGTGTCGTTCATGCGGTTGAAGCACCTCAGGAACGTAGACTTCCCGCAGCCTGATGGACCAATAAACGCGGTCACATATTCGCGTGAGACGTTGATCGATACCCCATCTATGGCTTTGGTAGGGCCGTAGTAGACCGAGACATCGCGCGCCTTCATCATGGGCGATGCGTCATCACTTATTGTGTCGTGGATACGGGTCACAGATCTTTCTCGAACCTGTTGCGCAGGTATATCGCGAGGCTGTTCATCAAAAGAAGGAACACTAGCAGGACAAGGATTGCCGCGCTGGTCCGCTCGACAAACGCGCGATCAATTTCGTCCGACCATAGGAATATTTGCACCGGCAGAACAGTGGCTGGCGATGCCAAATCGTTTGGCGGCGTCGCAATAAAGGCGCGCATGCCGATCAACAGCAAAGGAGCGGTCTCTCCCAGAGCACGGGCCATGCCGATAATGGTTCCCGTCAACATCGCTGGTAAAGCGAGTGGGAGGACGTGATGGAACACCACCTGCACCTGCGACGCGCCCACGGCTAAAGCGCCATCCCGGATCGAATTGGGGATGGCTTTGATCGCGTTACGTCCAGAAATCACGATTACCGGCATTGTCATGAGCGCGAGCGTCATACCGCCTATAAGAGGCGCAGAACGCAAATTTGGGAAAAGGGCGAGGAAAACGGCCAGTCCCAACAGGCCGAATATGATCGACGGGACCGCCGCCAGATTGTTGATCGACACCTCGATCAATTCAGTCCAGCGGTTCTTGGGTGCGTATTCCTCAAGATAAAGGGCGGCCAACACGCCGATCGGGAAGGCCAGTAGCAACGTCACGGTCATAGTGAGAAGGGAGCCTTTTAGCGCGCCCCAGATGCCAACCGATTGGGGGCTGGTGGCGTCAGACCTTATGAAGAAACCCCAATCCCAGTTTCGAGCTAGCTTTCCCCGCGCTGCAAGGTCATTTGCGAGCGCCTGCATTTCTGTTGAGCCTTCTCCCGCAAGCCCCGCGGCCAAATCGGAGGACGCAGCCAATTGGAACGTGATGGGGTCGCTTCGATCTATCCATTTAGGATTATCCTTCAGAGCCGCCGCCACGTCGCGCCAAGCCTGATCGCTAAGTTCCTCTGCGCCAGCAGGACCTAGGGCCTCTTCGGCAAACGCATAAACGATCTCGCCAATGCCCTGCATTTCAAGCGTTTCCAGAGACGTAGGCGCTGTAAGGGAGATTTCATCGCCAGTCAGACCGCTCGACGCGAATTGGATCGGAACCGATAGTTCAGCGCGCTGGAACCCGCCCAAGCCGTTGACCAGCATGGTCCCGACGAGGAAGATTAGGGCTGAAAGAGAAAACAGGATGGCACTAAGCCCAAGCCGTCTGAAAGCGCGCTCAGCGCGATATCGTTTGCGCAGCCGCTTTTCGAATTTGGCTGTGCGCGTAGGGCGTTCGAGGGTAAGCGAGGTGTTACTCATAGGCTTCTCGGAAACGCTTTACGACGCGTAAGGCGCCGAAGTTGAGGGCCAATGTGACCAAGAAGAGCACGAGGCCAAGCGCGTATGCGCTGAGCGTGGTGGGGTGATCGAAACTGCCTTCGCTCATCAGCATGCGCACGATCTGCACCGTAACCGTCGTCATCCGCTCCAGGGGATTGATGCTCAGATTTGCGGCGGCTGAGGCAGCCATAACGACGATCATCGTTTCTCCAATCGCGCGGCTGATCGCTAGCATGATTCCAGCCACAATTCCCGGCAGCGCTGCGGGAATAAGCACTTGCGTGATCGTCTCTGATTTTGTCGCCCCCATAGCTAAAGATGCGTCGCGCATCTCCTTTGGAACGGCAGCGATAGAATCATCGGCCATCGAAGACACGAAGGGAATGATCATCACCCCCATAACGGCGCCGGCCGCTAGCGCGCTTTCGGTCGATGCGTTGGAAACCCCAAAAGCTACCGCCGCATCCCGCACCAAGGGCGCGATAGTGAGCGCCGCAAAATACCCATAAACCACCGTCGGAATACCGGCGAGAATCTCGAGTGCGGGCTTCACGACCGCGCGCAGTTTTGAGTCCGCATACTGGGTCAGGTAAATCGCGCTCATCAAGCCCAATGGTATGGCGACAAGCATGGCTATGATTGCGCCGATGAAGATCGTGCCCCAAAACAACGGGACCGCGCCAAAGCGCGATCCATCGGGGGGATCTGCGATACTCATTGGGTCCGGGGCCCAGAAGGTGCCAAAAAGAAAGTCGACCGGAGAAACGAGTCCGAAGAAGCGGATTGTTTCGACCACAAGGCTGGCGAGGATACCAAAGGTGGTCAAGATTGCGGCGAGTGACGCGAACAATAACGAAAGCATGACCGCGCGTTCGACTTTGGTGCGCGCGCGCAGTTCCGGGCGGACATTGGGATACGCGAACAGGCCACCACAAAACGCGATCACCAAGGTAATGGCCAATCCGATCCAAGTGTAAAAGGAGATGGCTTCGCGGAACGGCTCGACAAGGGGCGCGGCCTCTTCGTGGAACACCCCGGTTGCGCGACCCGACGCAACCGCGCGCGCTTCGCCAAGCCATGCGTCACGCTCTAGACCGAAAGTGGTCAACTCTGTGGCGCCAGGCGAGGACAGCACGCTTTGCGTTACAAGTTGCGGCGCTAGGAACGACCACACGACAAGGAACGCGAACGCCGGGGCGAACACCCAGACCGCAAGATACCACGCGTGATAATCGGGAAGCGCCACCGGACTGGCCTCAGGCGCCGTGGTTGCAAAACTCCAGGCCTTAGCTCTCCCAATCAGCCAGCCGGCCAAGCCTAATCCAATTGCAATCAGGAATAGTGGGATGGGCGACATGGACTTCAGGTTTCCGTCGAGGTTGTGGCTATCTGGTGTGCACACAGGCACCGGGACGCGCCCACAGCTATGTGTGCGGATGGAAAGTGGATGGGCAACGAATACGACAGCGCTAAGACAATTCTTGCGCTGATCCGAAAGCAGCAGCGTTTGTGTCTTTGGACGAGCTCACATCGGCCTCGATAAGGGTTTGCGGCTCTTCCTCCTCTATCGGTAATCGAACGATGACTCGCGTTCCATCGCCCAA
>JBCCKJ010000306.1:0-3246 GCA_039027455.1 Pseudomonadota bacterium
GAAGACTTGGGTCACACCGGAAGACTGGCTTACGAAGGGCCACTCGACGTCGATTGCCCCGATTGCGAAGGCGCGCCCGGTCCAGCCTTCGTTACCGCGGTAAACCTCGGTCTGCGTCGAAAGCGTATCCTGCGTGTAGTAAAGATCAGCGCGGCTTAGCGCGCTGAATGTCACGACTTGGCCAAGCCCCGTAAGTCGGCGCAAATCCCATCGAGCTCCGGCAAAAGCGCGCTGCGTATCTTGTCCATCGCGTCGTACGAGGCTGAGCGTGTTGGCCTGCAATTGAAAGGTACCGCCCAGCACAGGATCATCAATGTTGTGGCGGTAGTCGAAGGCCGGGATCGCGACGGGGATTTGCCCTTGCTCCGCGTTGATCCGAAGCGTTTGCGTCGCCCAGCCAGCGAGACTGAGATAAGAATCCTTGTCGATCCGCTCCAAATTCACGGTCGAACGCAACCGGTCGTCGCGGCTGATATCGTAGCGCCTTAGGAACGTCCGGTCGCTTGCGAGGCGTACCGATCCGGTGAGGCTCCAAGCGGGATCAAACTGGAAGCGGCCATTGGCGAAGAGGTAACCGCGAGGATCGCTTTGTTCGGTCGTCGCCTCGCCTGTGAAGTCGGAGACGCGGGTGGAGGCGGTGGCGTAACCCGTGATCTGGTAGGCGCCTTTCCCGGTCAAATGACGCCATTGCGCGTACCCCATCGGCGCAACTTCGCTGAACACATAGGTGCCGAGCGAGAGATCCTGATTGTCGGAGATACGCCAATAGTACTCCCCCGACACTTCGACGCCGTTGACGTTGGTTACGCGGAAGTTGGGGTTGGTGAATCCGGTCTCCGCGCTGCCATCGGTGCGGATTGTGAGCCCGGGCAAAGGAAGAATGCGCTGACCGAACAGCTCCAGCATAGCTCCGGAGAAGCTCACCTTATTGGTCTGGGCGTCGTAGACGACACTGTCTGCGGTGATGCGCCAACTGGGGTCTTTGTCGCAGCCTTCCGAATCTGAAACCGCGCACGCGGTGTAGGCCGCGTCGGTAAGGATAACCGTCCCATCGTCGGCTCGCGCGGCTGAATCGGCGGCCAATCGTCCGCCCGCGCGCAAGGCGATGAGCAGCCTGTCCATCGCGCCCGCCTGAAAAGTATCGGTCAGCTCAATGGCGTCGGTGAAAATCTGATTGCCCGTTTCATCGACCAGCCGAACATCGCCTGTTGCATATATGCGACCTTCGCCGCGCACCCAGACGACCTCATCGGCGCGCACGGATCGATCGTCGCTGCGCAGCACCACATTGCCGCGCGCGACGACGGTGTCGCTTTCCCGATCATAGGCGAGTTGTTCGGCCTCAAAGTCGATCGACGCCAAAACCTCGGGCGCGTCTTCATCCGTCGGCGTTTCGGTTGCGGCGACGCTTACAGGCGCGGGATCGGCTTGCGCTTGGGCCCAGGCGGGTGTCGCTACAGCGAACGATACAAGCCCCATCCCAACGCCCAAAGCCACGCTGGACGCGCGCATTTCCAGCACCTTCAAAGGCTTTGGCGCGGCCAACTTGGAACCTCCCGACATGGCTTGCCTATTGCACCGCTCGCGCCTAATCGCAATCGCCAACACACGCCCTTAACCGGCCCCTTTTTCAACGCTCACGCGTTGAACTGAAAGCAGGGCGCGATGCGTCTGCGGCCGGGCTTTATCATGGGAGAATACATGCAATTTCACTTCGCCAGCGCCGCTCCAAATCAGGTTCGTTTTGTCGCGCGCCTCGTCAATCAGAACGACACGCCCGACGATCTTGACGCCGCAGCGGTTGATGGCGCGAAAGCGGCGCGTTTTGCCGGGCGAACGGGCCAGGTTTTTGAGCATTTCGCTATGAACGACGGCTTGCTGGCGCGGATAGCCTTGGCGGGAACCGGCGAGGTCGACGCGGACACACGTCTGCGCAATGTTGAGCGCGCGGGCGCGGCGCTCGTGGCGAAGTATATTGCCTCTGGCGAAACCGATATGGTGCTCGATCTGGGCCATGCAGATCTTTCGGGCGAGGAAGCCGCAGCGGCGATTTTTGGCGCGCGGCTGCGCTCTTGGCGCTTTGATGAATACCGTACCAAGCTGGCGGCGGATAAGCGCGTGTCGCTAACCGCAATTCACGTTATAAACGCTCCGGCTGGAACGCAAGAAGCGTGGGCGCGCGCTTCGGCGGTGGCTGAGGGTGTCGAGTTCACCAAGCATCTTGTCACGCTGCCTGCGAATATCCTTTATCCGGAAAGCTTTGTGGCGAAATGCGAAGAGGCCTTTGCTGGCACCGGCGCAAAGATCACCGTTCTCGACGAACCCGCGATGGAAAAGCTGGGCATGGGAGCGCTCTTGGGCGTGGGGCAGGGCTCGGTGCGCGCCTCGCGTTTGCTCGCGATCGAATGGCAGGGCGGGGTCGAAGGCGACGCGCCCACCGCGTTTGTTGGCAAGGGCGTGACCTTCGATACGGGCGGTATCTCGCTGAAGCCGCCTCCCGGCATGGAAGATATGAAGTGGGATATGGGCGGCGCTGGCGCGGTGGCGGGCGGCATGCTCGCTTTGGTCAAGCGCAAGGCGAAGGCAAACATCGTTGCCATCATGGGCCTCGTTGAGAACATGCCCGATGGCAACGCGCAGCGTCCCGGCGACGTGGTCACCACTATGAGCGGACAGACGGTCGAAGTGCTCAACACCGACGCCGAAGGTCGCCTTGTTCTGTGCGACGCGCTGCATTGGACGCAGGAAACTTATTCGCCCGCTCGCATCGTCGATTTTGCCACGCTGACCGGAGCCATGATTATCGCGCTGGGTCACGATCACGCAGGCGTGTTCTCGAACGACGATGCGTTGGCCGACCAATTGCTGAGGGCTGGCACGTCGACCGGGGACAAGCTGTGGCGTCTCCCCATTGGTCCGGCTTACGACAAGCTGATCGATTCTCCGATTGCCGACATCAAGAATGTCGGACCGCGCCCGGCGGGTTCCATCACCGCCGCGCAGTTCCTGGGTCGCTTCATCAAGAAGGGCACGCCGTGGGCCCACTGCGATATTGCCGGCACAGTGTGGTCGGACAAGCCCGGCCCTACGCACGAGAAAGGCGCGACCGGATGGGGCGCGCGTCTGATTGATCGAATGATCGCGGACAACTTCGAGGGCTAGAGTTACGCGGCTTCCCGAAAACCGCCTGCAGGAGACCGAGCACTATGCCCAAGATGCGCAAAAAGTCCGATCTGCCTTCGAAGA
>JBCCKJ010000307.1:0-3224 GCA_039027455.1 Pseudomonadota bacterium
CTTTGATGCTATGGTCGGCTCCACACTGGAGGAGACATCATGACCAGCCCCTATATCCTTGTCGCCACCGATTTTTCGTCTCGCGCGGACCGCGCGATTGATCGCGCGCTGCAAATGGGCCGCGACAGCAAGTATCCGATCCGTTTCCTTTACGCGCAAGAGGCGGCCAAGAAGAACGCACCGACAAAAGAAGAGCTCGATCACCGCATGGAACAGTGCGTTGGGTATCCTGCGGGCACAGACCAAGGCGGTGGACCCATCGAATACGCCTATCCGCAAGGGTCCCCACCGGTTGCGATCGCAGACGCTTGCGAGAACTCCGACGCGGGAATGCTGCTGATCGGCCCCGCGCGGTATAATTCGTTCGGAGACTTCTTTCTGGGCACAGCGGTCGATTACGTGCTGCGCAACACGACCAAGCCCGTGCTGATCGTGAAAAAGCGCACGCGCGACGCCTACAAACAGATCGTCGCTGGGACGGACTTCTCGCCGGGATCCGCCCACGCCATCATCGAAGCGGCGCGCATGTTTCCCGAAGCCGCCATCCATGTCGCGCACGCGTGGCACGTGCCGTTTGAGGGCTTTCAACGCGACGGCTATGTCGCCGATGAAACCGCCGGTCAGGAAGGCGAACGCCTCGCCGAGTTTATGAACGAACTCGCTAAACGCGAGCCGCGCCTGGCCGGGGCCACGACCTCTCTGGTGCACGGCGGCGCGTACGACGCGGTCAACGACGGTCTCAAGAGGCACGAAGACGCCCTCGTCGTTCTGGGCAGCCACGGCGCCACCGGCTTCAGACAAGCCACGTTGGGCAGCAACACCAACGATATGCTGCGGTTCTTGGACGCCGATATCCTGGTGGTGAACACCAAAGGCGCGGCGGGTTAGAACGCCTTACTCAAACCCTACAAACCGTGCGGCTTCGTTCACCTCGCGGCGGGTGATCTTCACCGGGTTTGCGGGAAAGTCAGGATCGGGCCAGCCCATAGCGACCGCTTTCATGATGACCTGATCGTCTGGGATGCTGGCGTGCTCGCGGACCACGGGTGACTGCATGATGCCTTGGCTGTTGATGACGCAGCCGAGCCCTTTGGACCAAGCGGCGTTGACCATCGCCGTGGTAACCGCGCCGCAATCGAACACCGTGTCATCCGCGTCGGAGAGCTCTTTGTCGTAGGTCACGATGACGCAGACCGGCGCGTCGAACTGGCGAAAACCGCGCAGCACCCAGTCTTGTCGTTTCTCTTTGTCGTCGCGCTCAATCCCCATGGCCTCGAACAGCTGGATCGCGCAGCCCACCTGGCGATCGCGGTGGATGCCCTGAAACGGGTGCCCTTTGCGAAATTCGCGGCTGTCGGGCTCGCCCGCCAGAATACGATCGGTGTTGCCTTTGCGGATGCGATCGAGCGGTTCTCCGGTGATCACATGGAAGTGATAGGGCTGCGTGTTCATCGACGAGGGCGAGCGCATCGCCATGGCGAGCACTTCTTCGATCAACTCTTGAGGAACAGCTTTGTCGAGATAGCCGCGAATAGACCGCCGCCCATGCACAACCTCGGAGAAGGTCTGGTCCGGTGAACCGAATTGCGATGCCACGTGTTTCTCTCCCGAATCTTTGATTTGATCGAGAGCTAGCGCAGCTTCGGGGCCGAGAATAGACCGCAAAATCGCGAGCTGACTTAGCCCCTATTGCTTGGCGAGAACTCGGCCCACGATATGGACCTTGTCCAATCCTCTTCCGTCGCTTGTTGGCGGTGGCCCGGTTTCCTTCTCTTGGAAATAGTCAACTTGGAAAGCATAGCCTGCTTCAACGGCGTCAGGACCATAAAACCAACCCGTAAGCCTACCTCTGAAGGTGAAAGGGTCCTGGACGAAGAAGTCACCTTCGAACGCACCGAGATCGCGGTTTCTGTCGCTGTCGCCAAATATCAGAAAAGTCTCGATGTCATCTACGCTACGGAATTCGGTGACCGTTTGGGAAAGGCTCCCATCGTTCTGGACTTCGCGCCCGCGAAGCTGGATTGTGGTGTTGACTTTGCCTTCGATAGGTTCAGCGGCGTTCCCTTCAAAATCGAAAGTTGCCGAGCTGTCTTGCAAATCGAACGTCGCCAAAATCCCGCCGCTATCATTATCAACGAGATAAGCGGTCCCAGTCACAACGATATCCGCATAAGTCACGGTGTCGGTGCGCACATCCTCGACCAGAATCGGGACACCAAAGACGCAAGATTGATTGACGAAAAAGCCATTGGTTCCAGACTGGCCCAGGTAGCTAGACCCGCGCAGGTAATCGAAACCGATTGCGCCAAAGTCTTGCAAAGTCACAGAGAAATCGTCCGTGCCACCCAAGAGATTGGCTTTGCGATAGGCTATAGTTCCTGCCGGTGGATCTGCCACTGCATCCACCGGCGCGTAGCTTCTGGGACCAGTAAGAGAATTAGGATCTTGCTGCGTAGTGGAGGTCGAAAACACGAGCGACCAAGTCTCAGCTGCAACATCAAGAGTGAGCGGAAAAAGCTCGATATCATTGGGAGAAGCCGAGAGCCCGCCTTGCAGTACGCCTCCATTGCTTGAAACGGCGGCGCATCCCGCACGAAACTCTTGCACGCCGGTCAAATCATCAAAGGCGGGATATTGTGTGGTTGGCGAAGGGGAGGGTGAAGGCGCAGGCGCAGGCGATGGTGCCGGGGTCGCTGCGCCTCCTGTGGCAGTCGGGGTGGGGCTGCCGCCGCCTCCGCCACACGCAACCAACGCCAAGGCGAGCGCACTCGCCGTGAGACCCCTTCGAAATATCATCAACGACCCCTCGTTACCCTAGTGCATCACTGACACGGAGCGACGCGGGCAACAACAGGCAAGTCCGGCTAATCTGTTGGAATATCAGATTCTAACGGTGCCTAAGGCGCGAAGAACGGCTTGTCGCCCGCGATTGTGACGCGCTCCATCACGCGGCGCGCGGGGAAGTAGTCGCTGACCGCCAGATGCTGGCACACGCGATTGTCCCAGAAGGCGATTGAGCCCGCTTGCCAACGGAAACGGCACTGGATTTCCGCGTCCTTGGCGGTGGCGTAGAGGTGGTCAAGCAGCCACGCGCTTTCTTTCGCGCTCAGCCCCTCGATGCGGCTGGTGAAGGCGGTGTTCACATAGATCGCGCGCTCACCCGTTTCGGGGTGGGTGCGGATCACGGGGTGACGCATCGGTGGGTACTTGTCGTTCAGGTCTTC
>JBCCKJ010000308.1:0-3174 GCA_039027455.1 Pseudomonadota bacterium
CCGTCGGCGACATTCACAATCCTGCGCTCGTTTCCGCTTGAGCCGACGGAAACCGTGTTTGCAGCATCGGCCACTGATCTGGAGCCTAGCGCGACAGAATCTGCAGCCGATGCGCTTGACCTTTCACCCAGTGAAACCGAACCTGCGGCCGAAGAGACAGCCGAAGTTCCAACCGCAATCGAATTGCCGCCATTGGCCGTGGTGAGCGGCGCCGGGTCAGGTTGTCCGAACGCGGCCCCTCTGCTGACACCGATGGCGATGTTTCCCCCAGTCTGGGTTGAGGTGTTCTCTGTCGTTGCCTGAAAGCCCAAAGCAATATCGGCGCTGCCAAAAGCTTTTGTACCAGTGCCCAGAGACGTGGAGCGGGCTGCTCGAGCCGATGAGAAATTACCCAACGTGGTGGCGAAGTCTCCTTGCGCGGATGATCTTTGACCTAAGGCCGTCGCCCCGCCGCCGGTTGCTCTTGCGAGGTCGCCCAGAGCCGTGCTTCTTTCGGCCGTTGCTTGCGAGGCGTCACCAATCGCGACGGTGTTCTCAGCGTTCGCTTGGGCACCTCCACCTATCGCGATCGCCGCACTTGTAGTCGCTGTGGTGAAGCCACCTAGCGCGATCGTAGCTTGCCCTAAGGAGAGAGCAGCGGTTCCGATGGCGATCGAATTGCCGCCATTGGCCGTAGTGACAATTTCGTTACCACCTGTTCCCGTGGTTGCCTCTAGGCTGGAGCCGATGGCGATGTTGCCGTTGGTCTGTCTTGCGGTGTTCTCTGTCGATGCTTTGGCTCCAAATGCGATGTCGGCGAGGCCGGTTGCCCGGCTATCCGTTCCCAGTGCCGTCGCTGCGTTTGCAAAAGCAAGGCTGGTGCCTCCTACGGCCGTCGCTCCAGTCCCTAGCGCAGCCGAGAGGTGGCCAAGCGCAACCCCTTTCGCAGCGGCGGCTCTTGAGGCGGATCCTATGCTAACGGCGGTAAGACCGGTTCCCTGAGCCCCAGAGCCTATGGCAATGCTCCCGATATCGCTGGCTTGCGTGGCCCAACCGATTCCAATTCCATCGAGTCCGGCCGCTGTGCTCTCCCTGCCTAATGCGATCCCTCTCTCACCGCTTGCGTTCGCCCGAGAACCAATGGCCGTCGCATTTAGGTTGCTGGCTTGGGCTAGTGAACCAAGGGCTGTCGTGTTTTGGTTGCTGGCTTGTGCCTCTCTCCCAAACGCAATCGCGTCACTAGCTGAGGCGCTCGACAGCCTGCCCAATGCAACCGCGTCTCCAGCTGAAGAGCGTGCACCAGTACCAATGCCAATTCCATTGGCACCGCCGACATTAGTTAAAGTCCCCAGAGCAACGCTGTTCGTTTCGCTGGCTTGGCTGTCACGCCCGATTGCGGTGGCCGCGCTTCCGGACGCTCCACTCATAAACCCGATCGCGATTGTCTCAACTTCGCTTGCAGCCGCACCGGAACCGACAGCGGTGGCGCTTACATTCGTGGCTTGCGCCGCCAAACCAAGCGCGGTTGAGGCGACGCCGCTTGCGGTGGAGTTGGCCCCAAGGACTGTCGCTCCGATAGCGGATGCAGCCGATTGAGATCCAATTGTCGTGCTGCGTTCAGCGCTTGCAGCCGCCGTTGTGCCCAATGCAACGCTGTTGGCCTGGCTCGCCTGCGCGCTATCGCCAATGGCTATAGACTGATCGGCGGAAGCGCCGGCCTGCGATCCGAGAGATATAGATGTTAGTCCCGACGCCACCGCGCCGGGGCCAACGGCGGTGGCGTTGCCATTACTGGCTTGCGCCGCGAAACCCACCGCGGTGGATGCGAGACCCGAAGCGTTGGCCTGAGTCCCGAAAGCGGATGAGAAGTTTGCGCCACTGGACGCAAGCGCGCCCACGGCGGTTGAAGAAGAGTTGAGAGCCTGCGCATCTCGTCCCACCGCTGTTGAGTTTACTCCATTGGCATCCGCACCGGCGCCCAGAGCGGTCGCGCCGATTTGGGTGGAGCTCGCAAGAGCACCCAGCGACGTGGCGAACTCGGCTGCTGCCCCTGCGCGATCGCCCACAGCCGTGGAGGAAACTCCGGTAGCGGCCGCTTGAGCTCCAATGGCGGTGGAACGCTCAGCGCCCGCTGAGGCGGAAGCACCGCAAGCCAAAGCGGTGTCGATATCGTTGGAATTGGCGCCCGCATCGTTGTCGCTGTTGTTCACGGAGCCATTGTTGTTGCGATCCAGCAGGCAATCCTCGGCCTGCACCTCTTCTGCGGGAAGTAACGCGGTTGCCAGGACGCCGAATGTCAGCGCGGTCGAAATGAGATAAGTGGTTTTCATGGTTTGCCCTCATTGTCCGGGCGCGCCCACTAATGTGCACGCGCCGTTCGTTGATGAGGGCGAAAAGGTCAGAGGATGCCGATTTTGGCCATGGCAGTGTCAAACAATAAGGCTGTGATAATGAAACGCTAAAGTTAGAGGCCGCTTTGAAAGGATTTCGAAACCGTCTGCAGGCCGTCCTTGCAGGGTTTGGATCGCCGAAATGACCGAGCCGAACACGCTCGAACCCTATTCCGAAAGCGGCCCTTGCTTCTGGTCGAGGTTCGGGCAATGCTACGGCGATGGGGGTTAAGGCAGCGCATGAAGTATCAGTTTAACGGCTTCACGTTTGACGCCGACACTTTCGAGCTTGCCAGCGCCGCTGGCGAAACCGTTGCGCTGCAGCCGCGCGCTCTGGAATTGCTGTATTTCCTCCTGCGCCAGCCGCGTTCGCTGGCCCGCAAAGAGGACATCTTGCGTGAGGTTTGGGGCGGCGTCGCGGTGTCAAGCGGCGCTTTATCGCTTCAGGTTTTCAAGCTTCGCGAGGCGCTTGGCGATAGCGATACGCCGCACCAACTGATCCAGACCATCAAGCGCCAGGGCTTGCGGCTTGATGCAGACGTAAACGTTCTGGGCACCGAGCCTGCGGTCGCGCTTGACCCAACGCCGATTACGCTAGCCGAACCATCGGAAAGAGCTGGATTGGAGACCGACCTCGTTGGGAGCCAACCGACAATAGCTGTGCTGGAATTTGCTCAGGATGGCGATGGGGAGGATCTTCATGGGCTGACGCGGGCGCTCCCGACAGACATCATTACGGAACTTGCTCGATTCCAATTGCTTCGCGTCATCTCGGGCTCATCCAGCTTCCTGTTCGATCAGTCCA
>JBCCKJ010000309.1:0-3167 GCA_039027455.1 Pseudomonadota bacterium
GCTTTCATTTCCATATGCGCGGCCATGCCGATGCCGGAAATGCCAGCGCCTACGATGAGGACGTCGAAATCAGGGGATGTTGCAAGCATGGGTGTGTCCAGAGCCTCTCTTCTCTCTCTAGCGACGCAGGCTATCGGGTTTAGTTCCGAAACGCGAGTCTTGATTGCAAAATGCAACTGGTCTGCTTTGATCGGTTAACGGGTGACGCGGAGGAATGAAGAGTCTACGCGGCTCTCCATGATGTTTCGATCCACTAGCGCGGTGTCCGCGTTCGCTCTGTTTTGGTCACTTCCCCTCGCCGCCCAAGAACAGGAAGAAGGCCCTGATGAAGAGGCAATTCTGGTCACCGGTGAAGGCCTTGAACCAGCCCTTTCGACCGGCGTTTATTCGGTAACCGAGCTTCCCAGAGAGCAGATTGTAACGAGCGCCTCGGGCCGGTTGGACGATGTTCTGCGCAACGTCGCGGGCTTTCAGCAGTTTCGCCGGTCGGACAGTCGGTCCTCCAACCCTACGGCCCAAGGGGTCACGCTCCGATCGATAGGAGGCAACGCGACAAGCCGCGCCCTGGTTCTACTCGATGGCGTACCTGTGGCCGATCCGTTCTTTGGCTACATCCCATTCACCGGTCTTCAGCCCAACACTTTAGAGCGGATCCGTGTGACGCGTGGCGGCGGGGCGGGGCCATTTGGATCGGGAGCGCTGACCGGCACGATCGAATTGGAAAGCGCCGGACCCAGCGCGTTGGGCGATTTCTCGGGCAGCGCGCTTGTCAACGATCGCGGGGAAACCGAGGCCAGCGGCGCGCTAACGCAGCGATTGGGCGCCGGGTTCGCCACTGTGAGCGGGCGATGGGATCGCGGGCAAGGGTTCTTCACCACGCCTGAGGATCAACGCGTTCCGGCCACGGCGCGCGCGGCGTTCGACAGTTGGCAAGCGGGCGTGCGCGCGGTTGCGCCGATCAGTCCCGATGTTGAGGTTCAGGCCCGCGTTAGTTTCTTTGAAGATCAGCGCACCTTGCGTTTTGAGGGAGCCGACTCCCGGATCGAAGGGCAGGATGCGAGCCTTCGTTTTGTCGGTCGCGGCGAATGGTCGTTTGATGCGCTCGCTTATGTTCAGGCGCGCAACTTCAGCAACGTAATCATTTCCTCGACGCGCTTCGTGCCGGTGCTCGATCAGCGCAACACGCCTTCGACGGGGCTAGGCGGAAAGTTTGAACTGCGCCCCCCGATTAGCGAAGCGCACGATGTGCGCGTTGGCGTTGATTACCGCCGCGCGGATGGAGAGCTCTTCGAAGATGCGATCAGTTCGTTCACCGGACTTATTCGCGAGCGACGCAACGCCGGTGGCAACACATCAAACCTTGGATTCTTTGTCGAAGACGATTGGCAGATCGGCCCCTTGCTGCTGACGGGTGGCTTTCGCGCCGACAACACCCAGATCGACGACGGCTTCTTTCGCGCGGTGGCCGCCGATGGGAGCCTTGTCTCTGAGACTGTTGCCGCCGATCGGTCCGACTGGTCGGTGAATTGGCGTGCGGGTGCGAAGTTCAACGCCACGCGCCGCCTTGAAGTGCGCGGGGCCGCCTACACCGGTATTCGTCTGCCCACCTTGAATGAGCTCTACCGTCCCTTCGTTGTCTTTCCCGTTGTGACACAGGCTAACGCTGAACTGGAGAACGAGCGGCTCGAAGGGTTCGAACTGGGCCTTGAATGGTTCCCAACGCCGGAGGTCGCGCTATCGATCACCGCGTTCGACAACCGTGTTGAGAACGCGATTGCCAACGTTACGCTCGCGCCCAATCTTCGCCAGCGCCAGAATCTGCCAGCCATTGATGCGCAGGGCTTGGAAGGCACCGCCATTGTGGTTCTGGGTGAGGTGAGCCTTGACGCCTCGGTCGCCTACACCGATGCGACGATTGACGGGGTTGGCGACAGCGTGGCGCTGGATGGCAATCGCCCTCCGCAAACCCCGGAGTTTTCAAGTTCGGCGACTTTGGCTTGGGAACCAAGCGAGGGATGGCGCTTAGCGGGCACACTGCGGCATGTCAGTTCTCAGTTCGAGGACGATCAGGAAACCGATGCCCTTCCAGCGGCGACCACGGTCGATCTCTTCGCCTCCGCGCCGCTTTACAAAGGGGTCACGTTGATAGTGCGCGGCGAGAACCTCTTTGATGAAGAGATCGTAACACGCAACGCGGGCGGAGTTCTGGATTTGGGCGTTCCGCGGACATTCTGGGCCGGGGTAAGTGTGGGTTTTTGAGCTTTGCTCGTCTTATCGGCTTGAGGCCCTCCGACGAATTCGACGGCGTTTTTGCATCTGCGTAATAATGCTGCGCTGCAGCGAGCTTTGTGGCATTTTTGCTACATTTCCCCAAGAACGACGCTAAGACTCTTGCGGGACCCCCGTGCGCTGATAGTCTCTTGAATTGAACCGAGGATCCACTGGGGCACTCGGGACAGTGGAGAGAGAAAATTATGACACGCAAGCTTGCAGCTTACGCTGCGGGTCTCATGGCCTGCAGCTCATTCACCGTACCAGCTTTTGCGCAGGATATACCGGAAGGCCTCGAAGCGCCAGACGCGGCCAACGATGTCATTATCGTGACCGCGACCCGTCGCGCACAGGACGTCCAAGACATTCCGATCGCGGTGACGGCGATTTCGCCCGAAGCCCTAAACAATCAAGGCGTCGATAACATCCGCGAAGTCACCGATTTGGCTCCAAGCTTTACCTCCAGCCAAGCGCAGATTGCGTCCGGTTCCGTCGTGCTGCGCATTCGCGGCGTTGGCACCACGTCAAACAATATCGGTTTTGAAAGCGCCGTCGGTATCTTCATCGATGGCGCCTATCAATCCCGCCCCGGCGTGGCTCTCAACGAGTTTGTCGATATCGAACGGGTCGAAGTTCTGCGCGGGCCGCAGGGCACTCTGTTCGGACGCAATACATCCGCGGGTGCGCTTAACATTACAACCAAGCGCCCGGAGCTGGGTGAGTTCGGCGGCTTCGTGAACGCCGGATACGGAGCCTTCAACGAAGTGAGCTTGCAAGGCGCGGTCAACGTTCCGATCACCGAAGACACACTCGCGCTGCGCGTGACGGGTGCGTATCGCCAACGCGATGGCTTTATCGATCTGGTCGATGCAAATGGCGATTTCGTCGACGACACC
>JBCCKJ010000310.1:0-3104 GCA_039027455.1 Pseudomonadota bacterium
CGAGAACGGCCTCAAGCTCCGAGGCGAGCGTTTCAATCTCGTCTTCGGTGGTGGTTTCGGTCACAGCGACAAGCAAAGCGTGTTCGAGCGCGTCGACGCCGGGATACAAACGGCCCAACGACACGCCGCCCAAGATCCCGCGATCCGCCAAGTCGCGGACGATTTCGCGCGCGGGTTTGCCTTCCAGCATCAGCGTGAACTCGTTGAAGAAGGCGTTGTTGAGCAGAGAGACGCCCGGCACTTTCTCCAATCGATCCGCCGCCAGACAGGCCAAGCGGTGATTCTCGGCTGCAAGCTGGCGCAGGCCCTTCTCCCCCAAGAGCGTCATATGCGTGGTGAACGCCAAGGCGCACAGTCCGGAATTGGTGCAGATGTTTGACGTCGCCTTTTCGCGGCGAATGTGCTGTTCGCGCGTCGAGAGCGTGAGTACAAAGCCGCGCTTGCCTTCCGCGTCGACGGTCTCGCCGCACAGACGGCCCGGCATCTGGCGCACATGCTTGGGATCGCGCACAGCAAAGAGCCCAAGGTAAGGCCCGCCAAATTGCAGGCCGACGCCCAGCGCCTGACCTTCGCCTACGACGATATCCGCGCCCATTTCGCCGGGCGATTTCAGCGCGCCCAAAGCCACCGGCTCTGTGTTGACCACCACCAGCAAAGCGCCCTTGGCGTGCGCGGCTTCGGCCACCACGGACAGATCGCACACACGGCCCAGAATGTCCGGATACTGCACCACGACGCAGGCCGTGTCGTCATCAATGCGCGAGGTGAGCGTGTCGAGATTGGGCTCCGGCGTGATCGCTGGCTGCGCGGTCGCGATCTCGTCCCCTGTGAACTGCGCCATGGTCTTGACCACCTGCGCGTAATGCGGGTGGAGTGATCCGGAAAGCACCGCGCGGTTGCGCCGGGTGACGCGGGTGGCCATCGCGACGGCCTCCCAGCACGCGGTTGAGCCATCGTACAGCGAAGCGTTCGCCACCGCGCATCCATAGAGCCGCGCGACCTGCGTCTGGAATTCAAACAGCATTTGCAGCGTGCCTTGCGCGATTTCGGGCTGATAGGGCGTGTAAGCCGTCAGGAATTCCCCCCGGCTGATCACCGTATCCACGCTGGCGGGAATGTGGTGGCGATACGCGCCCGCTCCAAGGAAGAATGGCGTCGCTTCAGCCGCGAGGTTCTTGCCCGCTAGCGCCTTCATATGCCGCTCCACCGCCATTTCGCTCGCATGCATCGGCAGGTCGCGGATCGGGCCATCCAGCCGCGCCACTTCGGGAACATCGACGAAAAGATCGTCGATCGAAGACGCGCCACATTTGGCCAGCATCTCTTTACGGTCGGTGTCAGTGAGAGGAAGGTAACGCATTATCTTTCCTTGTATGAGCCCATGGAGAAGATCGGGCTCTTTCAGTTACGCAATGTGCAAGGCGTCGGACTCATCACAGGCGGTCGACAAATTCCTTGTAAGCTGCCTCGTTCATCAGCCCGTCGAGTTCGTCCTTGTCCGACACGCTCATGCGGAAGAACCAGCCTTCCTCCTCGGGCGAGGAGTTCACGAGCGCGGGGTCGTCTTCGAGAGCCGCGTTGCCTTCGGTCACTTCCCCCGAAATCGGCGCGTAGACGTCGCTCGCGGCTTTGACGCTTTCGACCACCGCCGCGTCGCCACCTTTCTCGATGATAGTCCCGACCGAAGGCAGTTCGACAAACACGATGTCGCCCAATTGCTCTTGCGCGTAATCGGTGATGCCGACGGTGGCGCTGTCGCCTTCGACATCAATCCATTCGTGTTCGTCGGTGAAGTATCGCGGCATAGATTTTAGCTCCCTCGGAAATAGCGGTGCGCAACAAACGGCATGGGTGAAACGGTGGCGGGCAAGCGCTTTGTGCGCACGGCGATTTCGAGTGAAGTGCCGTCTTGGACGTGGGCCGCGTCGATGTACGCCATGGCGATCGGGTGGCCGAGCGTGGGCGAGAAGCCGCCGCTTGTGACGGTGCCGACCTTGGTGTCGCCCGCGAAAACTTCCGCGCCTTCGCGCGCAGGCATGCGACCTTCGAGGGTGAGGCCCACGCGCAGTTGCTTGGCGCCGCCGTTAAACACTTCCATCACCGGACCGTGGCCTAGATACCCACCGCCCTCGCGCCGCTTTTTGGACAGCGCGAAAGAAAGGTCGGCGCTGACCGGATCGGTCTCGGTTGTAATGTCGTGGCCGTAAAGCGGCAGGCCCGCTTCCAAACGCAAGCTATCGCGCGCGCCGAGGCCAGCGGGGCGAACGCGGTCGTCAGCCACCAGCGCGTCAGCCAAACCGACGACGGCGTCTTTATGGACTGCGATCTCAAAGCCGTCTTCGCCGGTGTAGCCGCAGCGGCTGACCCAGACATGCCCATCACCCCATTCGAACAAACCCGCCGTCATAAAGGTGAGCGTGCCCGTGCCCGGGATCAGGCCTTCCAGCACCTCGCCGGCCTTGGGACCCTGCAGCGCCAGAAGCGCGAAATCGTCATAATGGTGGAGTGTGATCTCGTCGGGCAAATGCTCGCGCAGATGGCCGATATCGTCCCACTTGGTCGCGCCGTTGACGACGAGATTGATGCGCGGCCCAGCGTTGGTGACCATAAGGTCGTCGAGAATACCGCCATCCTCATCAAGCAGCATCGAATAACGCATGCGCCCGACCTTGAGGCTGGAGATGAGACCGGGCAGCAAGGCTTCTAGCGCCTCAGCGCCCTGCGCGGCGGCTTCGGCGGTGTCCGCGGCCGGGCCCCACACCGCGAGCTGGCCCATGTGAGAGACATCGAAGAGGCTCGCGCTGGTGCGCGTCCACTCGTGTTCTGCGACAATACCGCCGCCCCCCTGTTCTTTGGCACCGGTGTACTGGATCGGCATTTCGTAGCCCGCAAACGGAACCATTCGGGCGCCGTGCGCGCGGTGCCAAGCGTCCAAAGGAAGCGTGCCAAGCGGCACTTCCTCTACGGTGTCTTCAAGAGTGTCTGTGGCGCTCAAAATTGCAGTCCCCGAAAGCAGCTTTAACGCCCCTTATGGTGCGTCGTTCCTGCCCCCTCTGTCGGGAAACCTGAGAGCTTCAGCGAGTGTGGCTACAAGGCCGCTCTCG
>JBCCKJ010000311.1:0-3102 GCA_039027455.1 Pseudomonadota bacterium
ACACATTGACGCAAAAGTCTCGTCCACCCCAACTGTTCACCTGAAAGTCTAAGCGTTGAACAATGCTCCCGCTGCTGCGGATAAACTCACGCCTCCGAAGCCTTTGGAAGCCCTCCAGCTTCAAGACTGGATTAGCTAACTTTGTGATCGCCTTTGCAAGCTCGTCTGCCATCGATGATGATTTGCCAGTTTATGCTTATGTCCACAATTGGGTCGTTAGCCGAAGGTCGGCTTCTATTTCCCCTTAGCTAAAACCGGAGATGCGTAATCGGCCCAATGCGCGAACCAGGCCGCGCACCAAGGCGCTTATCTCAAGGCTTTGAAGGTCACCTTCAAGCCGTCTCTGGGTTGAGGGATGGGCCATGGCTGCCAATCGGGCTTGTAATCCGTGCCGCCGCTGGTCGGTTCAATGCGATAGCGCTGTAGTAGCTGCGCCATCAGCACCTTGATCTGCATATAGGCAAAGTGGAGGCCGAGGCACATATGCGCGCCGCCACCAAAGGGTACCCACGCGTATTTGTGGCGCGCCTTCACCTTGTCGGGCGTGAAGCGCATGGGATCGAACGCGTAGGGATCGTCCCAATATTCGTCCGAATGGTGCGTCCAATGGATGTTGATCCCGACATTCTGACCCGCCGGAATACGGTATCCGCCGAACTCGAAATCGCGCAGAGCGCGACGCGGCATCGAGGGCACCGGTGGAATCAGGCGCAACACTTCCTTGAACACCATCTCGGTCAGCTCAAGCTTGGCCAGATCATCGTAGTCGAGCGGTCGCGGATTCCCATCGCCATCCGGGCCGCCGGTAACCGCCATGATCTCTTCGCGCATCTTCTCCTGCCATTCGGGCTGGACCGCGAGGTGATAGAGGAGCGAGGTCGCCGAGGAGGTGATCGTGTCGTGCGCGGCCATCATCAGGAAGCTCATGTGGTCGACCACTTCGTCCACCGGAAGGAGCGAACCATCTTCGCGCGTGGCTGTCGCGAACTGGCTGAACATGTCCTGCCCACCGCCTTCGGCGCGGCGGCGATGCGTTTCCTTGGTCAGGTAATCGACCATGTAGGCGCGGCCATCGACGCCCTTCTTCATCTTGGTGAAGGGCAAAGGTTTACGGATCGGCGCAACCGACGCCTGCACCATGTCGACAAAGGCGGTGTTTATCTTGTCGGCTTCCGGACCCCACGGGATGCCAAGGAAGCTGTCCGCCGCGAGATCGAGTGTGAGTTGCTTGATCGCGGGCTGGAACTCCATCGCGCCCGCCCATTTCGCGACTTCCGAAGAAATCCCGCTGTTGAGCGCGCCCATGTAATGTCGCATCGGCCCGGGCTTGAACGCGATGGAAAGCGCGCGGCGATCCACCCGGTGGTGATCGAAATCGAGCAGCATCAGCCCGCGCGGGAAGAGCTGATCGAGGACCGGCCCCCAGCCTTGCTCAGACGAGAAAAGCTTGTCTTTGTTGAACAAAACCAGCTCGTTAGCGTCCGCTCCAACCAGTTGGACGCCCATGCCGCCAAACGCGCGGTTTTTGTAAACCTTGCCGTATTTCTCGATCATTTGCGCGGCGAAAGCGTGCGGATCGGCGAGCATTTTGAACGTGTTGCCAAGCAGCGGCCAACCGGCCTCGCCCGGAATATGGGCGATCGCGTCATCGGCGGGCACGCCGTCGCTCCAATGCGGGAACGGGGATTTCTTCAGCGGCGGTAGGGGGTCTGCCTGATCGGCTTGGGGGGCCAGGGTTGCCATGGTCTCTCTGCTCTCTCCAAAGCGGCGCGCCCGATAGCCTTAGGCTAATCTCGGTTCGCAAATGCAACTGACATCGGTGTAAATGAGGTTAATCCTCAAATCCAGCCAGAAAGCTCACGCCTGATGATGGTTTCGAGCATCGCAACACCGCTTTGGCTGACATTGAGGCAGCTGAGCACCGCATAGTCTTCGCCGCCCGCCTCCAGAAACTCGTCACGCCCTTCGAGCGCAAGCTCTTCGAGTGTCTCAACGCAGTCGGCCGAAAAGCCGGGTGCGGCCACGACCAGGCGCTTGGTGCCCTTTTCGCCTTCCGCGATCAACGTGTCGTCCGTGGCGGGTTCCAGCCACTTGGCCGGGCCGAAGCGCGATTGAAAGGTCGTTTCAAAGCGCACGCCGTCGAACTCGGGCCGCTCCACCAGCTTTTCGCGAAGCAAGCGTGCGCTCTTGTGGCATTGGCAGTGGTAGGGATCGCCGCGCTCCAAAGTGCGCAGCGGCATACCGTGAAACGAATGCAGCATCACGTCGGGGCGAAAGTTCAGCGCCGCCACCTGCTGCGTCAGATCGTCGGCCAGTGCGTCGAGATAGGCGGGATCGTCGTGATAGGGCGGAAGGAACCGCAGCGCCGGTTGCCAACGCATCTCGCCGAGCACCCGCGCCACTTCGTCAAACACGGTCGCGGTCGTCGCCGCGCTGTATTGCGGGTAAAGCGGCGCGACCAGAATGCGATCGCATCCTTTGGTCATCAGTTCTGTGAGCCGCTGCTCGATCGATGGCGATCCGTAGCGCATCGCGTAATCGACCACGATCTCTTCGCCCAGTTCGGACGCAATCGCCTCAGCCTGGCTGGCGGTGATATCGGCCAGAGGCGAGCCGCGATCGGTCCAAATTTTGGAATACGCCTTGGCGCTTTTTTGCGGACGCGTGTTGAGGATCAACCCGCGCAAGATGGGCTGCCATGCAATCGCCGGAAGCTCAATGACGCGGCGATCGGACAAAAACTGCTTGAGGTAGCGCTTGACCGAGGCGGGATCGGGCGCGTCCGGGGTTCCCAGATTCACAAGGAGCACGCCAACGGTTCCGCTCTTTACGGGCGGGTGATCGTTGGGAAGATGCTGTTTTTGCCAAGTCATTGCACGCTCAACGCGTCAGCGAGCGTCTGTATCCGACCTGATTGTTCAGCACCTACCGGATGGAGAGGAGACATTCCGGTCATAGGCCGCCTGAAAGTAGGGGCAGGCGCCTGAGGCGCAACCCCGTCGCCGAAAACAGAGCGTTGGCGATAGCGGGAGGGGCCACGACCGTGCCCAATTCGCCCGGATCCGCCGGATCGGCGTCGCTCGCGATAAACGCCACCTCGAT
>JBCCKJ010000312.1:0-3098 GCA_039027455.1 Pseudomonadota bacterium
CCGATGGGACGCGGCGCGATCTACCCAAGCCTTCGATTGACACGGGCAGCGGGCTCGAGCGCATCGCGGCGGTTATGCAGGGCGTGCACAACAATTACGACATCGACACGTTCAAAGCTCTGATAGGCGCTTCGGAACACCTCACAAACGTGGCCGCCGAAGGCGATAGCCTCGCCAGTCACCGGGTGATCGCCGATCACCTGCGTTCGACCAGTTTTCTGATGGCGGACGGCGTTCTGCCCTCGAACGAGGGGCGCGGATATGTGCTTCGTCGGATCATGCGCCGCGCCATGCGCCATGCGCACCTGCTCGGCGCCAGCGAACCTTTGATGCACCGACTTGTTCCCAGCCTCGTCACCGAGATGGGGCAGGCGTTCCCGGAATTGGTGCGTGGTCAGGCCCTGATCGAAGAAGTTCTGCTGCGCGAGGAAACGCAATTTCGCAAGACACTCGAGAAGGGTCTCAAGCTTCTCGACGACGCCACCGGCGATATGGGCGAGGGCGGTGAGCTCGATGGTGAAACCGCGTTCAAGCTCTATGACACTTATGGCTTCCCCTACGATTTGACCGAGGACGCGTTGCGCAGCCGCGGCCTCGGCGTCGATCGCTCAGGCTTTGACGCGGCCATGGCGCGCCAAAAGGAGGCTGCCCGCGCAGCGTGGAAGGGCTCGGGCGAGGCGGCTTCGGACGAAGTGTGGTTCGACATCGCTGATCGTGAAGGCGCGGGCGAGTTTACCGGCTACGGATCCATTTCGGGCGAGGGCACCGTTGTAGCGCTGGTCCAAGAGGGAGCCGAAGTGGCGAGCGCGAAAGCGGGGGATAGCGTGGCCATCCTTACCAACCAGACGCCGTTTTACGGCACCAGCGGTGGGCAGACCGGAGACACGGGTATTATCGCCTCGCAGGCGGGCTTGAGCGCGAACGTCACAGACACTTCGAAGCCGCTTGGCCGCTTGCATGTGCATCACGCGCAAATCAACGTCGGAGAGGTCAAGGTTGGCGACACCGTCCAGCTGTTGGTTGACGTTGAACGGCGGAGCGCCATCCGCGCGAACCACTCCGCGACGCACCTTGTCCACGCGGCTTTGCGCAACCGCTTGGGCAAGCATGTTACGCAAAAGGGGTCCTTGGTGGCCGAGGACAGGCTGCGCTTCGACTTTTCGCATCCCAGCGCTTTGACGGTGGAAGATATCGCAACAATCGAGAGCGAAGTGAACGCGGAAATCCGCGCCAACGAGACGGTTTCGACCCGCCTCATGAGTCCCGAGGACGCGGTTGAGGCCGGGGCACTCGCGCTCTTCGGTGAGAAATACGGCGATGAGGTTCGCGTGCTCTCCATGGGCCGCGCGGGGCAGAGTGGGCGCAATTATTCGGTCGAATTGTGCGGCGGCACCCATGTACGGGCCACAGGCGATATCGGAATCTTCCACATCGTGAGCGAAAGCGCGGTGTCCTCCGGCGTAAGGCGGATCGAAGCGTTGACAGGCGAGGCTGCGCGCGAGTGGCTTGTAGGTCGCGAAGAAGCCCTAAAGGCGGCGGCGGGCGCTGCTCGCGCAACGCCCGAAGAGCTGCCGGCGCGCGTTGCGGCGTTGCTTGAAGAGCGTAAGAAGCTGGAAAAGGAACTCGCCGAAGCCAAGAAGGCATTGGCACTCGGTGGTGGTGCCGCGGGGCCCGCGTCAGCCGGTCCGGCGGACGAAGATGTTGGTGGAGTGACGTTCAGCGGGCAAGTGCTTGATGGTTTGAGCCCAAAAGAACTGCGCCCTCTGCTTGATGAGGCCAAAGCGCGCCTAGGATCGGGAGTGGCCACGATCGTCGCCGTGAACGACGGCAAAGCCGCCATCGCTGCCGCGGTCACCGATGACCTTGTTGAACGTTTCAGCGCGGTTGATCTGGTTCGCGCAGGCGTCGAGGCGCTGGGCGGGAAAGGCGGCGGTGGTCGCCCTGACATGGCTCAGGGCGGCGGGCCCGATGGCGCCAAAGGTGAGCAAGCGATTGCGGCGGTTCGCGAAGCGCTAACGGCGGGCTAGCCGCCACGCCTGTACCCAATGCCTGCAGCCGATCAACTCGGGTCTGGGGCGATCGTGCTCGCGCGTAGTTTGGGTTTCTGGCTCAGACCGCCTTCAGTTTCGATCCGCTCACGATACTCATCGCGCTTTTCATGGATGGACGCGATCACTGGGCCCATCGCGACGCCGATGTCGACCAGCACCGCTTCGGACAATTGCAGCGAGCTTTCGAGGTTTTCGGGGACAGCGTGACTCGCGCCGGCGCGATAAAGCGCGGCGGCGTGATCAGTGTCCCTGGCGCGCGCCACGATCAGCAAGTCGGGGTGCGCGGCTCGAAGCTTGCCCACGAGGCGTTGGGCGAGCACAGGTTCGTCCATCGTTAGGACAACTGCAGGGGCCCGCTCCACACCTATGCGGGAAAGTGCGTCGCCTCTTCCCGCGTCTCCAAACAGCGCGCTGTAGCCCTTGCGGTTGACCGATGTGATTGTGTCCGGATCGGAATCGATGATGATGTGACGTTGATCGTGCGTCGCGAGCATATCAGCCACCAACAGCCCCACGCGCCCACCACCGATGATAATGATGCGGGGTTCGTCGGTGTCTTCGTCACCGAGTTCAGGCGCGGCTTCGACGCGCCGCGCGATAACTCGGCCAAGCTTTGCCAGCAGCGGTGTGACCGTCAGTCCGATGGCCGTTACGACCTGCCAGAATTGCGCGGTTTCCTGATCGACGACCAAAGCCGAAGTCGCTGCGGCCAAGACAATCAACGTTGTTTCGGAGGGACTCGCCATAAGCACGCCTGTTTCGGCGGCCGTGCTGCGGCGCGCGCCCATCAGGCGCAGCAAGACACCCGTCACCAGCGCCTTGAAAACCAGAACGCCGATCACGGCAACGATGAAGGATCCGGCGTCTTGCGCGATGCTGCGCAAATCCATGCTCATCCCAATGGTAATGAGGAAGACACCGAGGGCGAGGCCCTTGAAGGGCTCGATAATGCTCTCGATCTCGCCGTGATACTCGGTTTCGGCGATCAGCAGTCCGGCAATTAGCGCGCCCACTATAGGCGAAAGACCCGTCGCTCCGGTGGCCAGA
>JBCCKJ010000313.1:0-3094 GCA_039027455.1 Pseudomonadota bacterium
AACTGGTCCCGCAGCATGGTCACTTCGCGCGCGGGCCGGTTCCAGATGATTGCGGCGAACTCTCCCACCCAGCGGTTTAGCCCGTCTTCGCCAAACCTCTGCCATGCGGCAAAGGCGAGAGCGGCGTCGCTCATGCGCACGAGCTGCCCAGGCCCGATTGAAACCGCCGCCGCCAGATCGGCGCGGTTGTCGATCCGCCCATCAAAAACAAAGGCGGACCCGGTCTTTTCCGAAAGAAGCGGCTGCGTATCGAGCCGCGCTTCGGATGTGTTGGAAAAGTGTGTGTAGACAAAGCCGATTTCGCCGTCGGTCATGACGCGCTGTTTCTCAGTCCCGTACATCGCGAGTGATCGCGACATGCGCTCCAACGGCTCGCGTTCAACCGGGCGCGCATCGCGGTGGAATATGGCCCCGATCCCGCTCATTCGCCCTGCCAGTCCTTTGAAACGTTCCCCGGTCCGACCGCGCGACGGGGCACGAGCGAAAGTCCAAGCGCGATCACGCCTCTTCCGTCAGGGTCACTATACGCTTGTCTTCAAGCGCCGCGAGCGCGTGCGCGACGTCTTCTTCGAGCCGTTCTGGAGTGACGTCAAACTCGGCCAAGAGCGATGACACAATGCCATCTTTGGTTATCGGCTGTTCGGTAAGATTCCAGATGGCTGTCGCGGTCGCATCAAAGGTGACATAGCGGCCGGTTTCAATCACAAGCAGCGCGGTGTGACCATCGGGAAGCGCGCTGGATAGAACACGCGGATTTCGCTTCACCAACACGGTCATATTCCCTTATGCCTTTCAGCGTCCGGGCGTAGGATAGTCGCTCTGGATTGGCAATGTGCGCTTGGACGCGCCGCGCCATGTGTGGGTTGGACCAGGGTTCGCTTTCGAACATGTATCACTATCGCGCCTTTGGTCGGATTGTGGCGTCCGAACTGGAATTGCCAGAATTCGAACCGGTCGATGCGCATTTGGTGGACGGTCAGGGCGAGGTTGTGCGCATAGTTTGCGCGTCGCTCTCCCACGTGCCGCTGGAAGATCGCAATGCGGGTCTATTCCGCGTCCGCGGTGGAGAAGTGGACTTTGAAATCCCCAAGATTGTGCGCGTACGCGTGGCGAGACCTGACTACATCGAAGTCGACCTACTCGATCCGGATCGTGAGCGAGAGGCACGGCTGTTTGTAACAGGCTCGGCTTTTGGAGCGTGGGCGATGCGCAACGGGCGCCTTCCGTTCCACTGTGGGGTGGTGACCAAGGGTGGGTTTGGCTTTGCGCTCACAGGGCCAAAGGGGGCTGGGAAATCCACACTGACCACGGCGCTTGTCCAACGCGGGCTTGGGTTGATGAGCGACGATGTCGTTCTGCTTGATGCTGTGGAAGGCTCCTCCGATGGGGAGGGCCGATGCGTGACGGTCACCCCGTCTTTTGCCCGTATTAAGCTGTGGCAGGATTCCGCCGAGCAATTGGACATCGACACGTCAAAACTCAGCCGATTGGCGCGCGGCGAAGAGAAGTATCACGTTCCATTTCCGCAGGACCGCGTCGCCGAAATGGCCAAACTGGCTGGCGTGTTTGTGCTCACGTTCGACGACACGCGCGAACAGCCGGAGTGCCATAAGTTGAGTATTCCAGAGGCGCTCGCCGAATTGCGATCCAGCATCTATCGCCCCGATTTGGTCCCCGCGCTCAACCTTGAAGAAAAGGCCTTCGCTCTTGTTTCAGCGATCCTCACGTCCGTGCCCGTCTACGAGTTCGTCCGACCGCGTGACCTATCGCGCCTAAGCGAAACGGCGGACGCATTAGCGGCCCAGATTGACGCGTTGACTACCGGCGCTATCAGGCCGGCGTATCGATAAGCGTCTGGATTTCTGTCTGAATCGACACGGCTTTTTCACACGCTTCGCTATCCCCGCCATCGCAGTCTTCTTGCGCCTCGGCGAGCTCCTTTCGAAGGTCTTCGATACGTTCTTCCCGCTCGCGAATGGCTTTGCCGCGATCCTCGTCCGCTTCGGATTGCGTTGTTGTGACCGCGTCGATCGGCGCCGTCACCACTTCGGCCACCGCGCACCCTGACAAGGCAAGGCCGCTTAAAAGGGAAAGTGTAATTCGCGCTGTCATCGTTTGCTCCACTTCACATCCAATCCGTAGGTTTATTCGGCCTCTTTGGCTCGACTAGTTCGGGGGAGCCACCGTGGCTGCCACCTTTCCTTGCGCCGAAACAGGCATGAACAGTCCGGCGCCCGTCACCTGGACACTGCCGTGCTCGACTTTTGCAACATCAAACGCAAAATCGAGCCGCCCGACTTTCAAGTCTCCAAGACCTTTCAAAGCCTTTTCTATGATGCGATCGTAGTCGCCCTTAAAGTCCTCGACCAACTCTTGCTCGATCACGGCTTTGACCTGTTCGCTCGACAGGACCACGATCAGCGTATCGCCTAACGCGGTGTTCGTTTTGCCGTAGACCTCAAGGTCGGCGATCTCGACAAGCTCGCTATCGGGCTTCGTGATCGGCGTGGCCGTGAGCCAAACGGTGCCCTTAGACGTGTTCCATCGGCGATTGCTCTCGGCCCCAATGGGAGTGATCGCTGCTTTGACGCCAACGGCCAACTGATCGCCCTCGGTCGCGTAAATGGTGACGTCCTGAAAATCCGCATCGAGGCTGGCGAGCTCTTCGATTTCGATGCCTTTGGCTGCCAGTTTTCGAAGCGCCTTCAAGAGCACGGGTTCCAATTCCTTGAAGTCGGCCAGAACTGGCACCTTGATGTCGAAAGTCTCGATTTCGGGTGCACCCACATTGTCTCCCAGCGGACTGGGCTCGGAGGGAGGGGGCTTATCACCTACGAATAGGCTCAATTCCCCCGCCATCAAAACATCGACTCCGATCTCGCCGTCTCGGATATCCAACTGGTCGACACCGGCCATTTCGGGCGCGATGTTGATCCAGACCGGCGGATCTTCGCGGTTGACCGATTCCGTTGTGAAGATGTCTTGCCAAGCCTTGTCCGCTTCCCCCCGCAGATTGAACTCACGCGCTTTTGTTTTGAGCATCGCTTCGACCTCTGGGATCATCTTGTCGAGCTCCTTGTCCGCGACGCTTCGA
>JBCCKJ010000314.1:0-3075 GCA_039027455.1 Pseudomonadota bacterium
GCTGTGCCAGACGCTTAACGCCGAGTTTGCGCCGCAGGGCATTCATGTTGCGCATGTCGTGGTCGATGGTCCGGTCGACGCGCCAGACACTCTGGGTAAGCTGCTGGGCGACAAATACGAGGCCTACAAGGCTTCCAAAGGGGAAGACGGCGTACTCGACCCAGCCGCTTTGGCGGAGACCTATTGGCATCTCGCCCATCAACCGCGCAGTTGCTGGAGCTTTGAGGTGGATGTGCGCCCATGGACCGATGTGCCCTGGTGGAACGACAACCCGTCACCAGCGATAAACACAAGTTCAGCTAATCCGGGATTTCGGAAGAAATAGCCCTTCGTTCCATATCCGCACACGGGCGGCGATCGCGAACCAGCCGAACGCGATGAGCGAGAACACGCGCTGGGTTACGCCACGATATTCTGGAGGGTCCAAGCCGACAAAGACAAGCGCCCACATATAGATCAGCCCCGCAAAGGCGACCCCGAGCGAAAGCCAACGCAAGCCGCCGCCCAAGGGAAATTCGGCCGCAAAGCAAGCGGGCACCAAGACGGAGAAGACCGCCAATCCGTAAAGGCCGTGCCAAGGGCTCCCTGTTGGTATGACACCGTTTGAAACCATGGCCGCGCCGAACAGCGCCGAAGTCACTCCAGTCCAGAAACCGCCCCGCCCCCAACATCCCAACCCAAATATCGCGATGCTTACCCCTGCGAGGGTTGGAAGGACGCGTATTGCAATCGCGGACCACCAAGACCCATCGATGATCTCGCTCATATGCTGGGTAAGGGGATCGTGCAGCGGGTCGAAGAGCGACAACACCACCATCAATGCCATCGCGAGCGCTGCGATCCATCCCTGCCCGATCAGGCGCTCTGATAAAGTCTGGCGTTTTCTCATCGCGCAAACGCTAGTCCAAAGAGCGTCGTCATGGGAAGCGCCCACCGCTGAATGGGAGAGTGTTAAGTGCCGAAATCAGACGAAGCGAGTTCGCTTCACTTTGACGAGCGCTAAACACCTGAAGGCGTTACCGGTTTTGCTCGGATTACGCGTTCACGCCCATTAGCGAGCAAGCTTAGCGACTAGAGTGCGAAGCTGACGGTCAAGATCTTGGTCTATAAGCTTGGCCTCGGCTTTATCGAAGGTGTGGTTGAAGCTCGGCACAGAAAGATAGCCGACCACTTCGCCTCCGAATTTGGGCGCCCATTCCACGGCAAAACCTAGAACTTGATCGGCCCCCGATCGCCCGGGAGAGGTTGATAAAAGAACCATCCTTTTGCCCTGCCAAACATCACTTTGAGCACGGCTGCACCAGTCGAACAGGTTCTTGAACGCCGCGCTGTAGGTTTTGTTGTTTTCTGCGAACGAGATGATGAGCGCGTCGACGGCTCCTATCCGCGCCAGAAAATCGTGTGCAAGTTGAGGCACACCGTCAGCAATCTCTCGATCAAGCCGATAGATAGGCATTTCATAATCGTGGATGTCCAGCGTTTCGATGTCGGCAAAGTCGACAAGGCTCGCAGCGTATTCAACGAGTTTGCGATTGATCGAAACGGACGAATTGCTGGCCGCGAACGCAAGAACGCGCATGGCGGTCAGCCTCGCCATTCGCGGCGTTCTTCCGCTACTCTTAGGACATCGTAAGCCAATTGCAGCTTCTGAAACTCCTGCGCCGCCTCTTCATCGCCCGGCTTCACGTCAGGATGCACTTCCTTCGCGCGGGCGCGATAAGCCTTTTTAATCGCACCAAAATCCGCGTCGGCCTCCAGCTCAAGCACTTCAAGCGCGCGCATTTCATCCGCTGACCGCGATCCATCGCCTGATCCGGCCCAGCTGTAATGCGACGCTTCGGCGTAACCCGCGCTGGTTTGGCGCTCCGCTTTGGCTCGCTCCTCTTTCTCAACCTTGTCCAGGCCTTCAAAGTAATCCCACTTGGAATTGTATTCCGCCGCGTGCTTTTGGCAGAAATACCACCGCTCGTTGCTGTTGGGTGCCTTGGGTGCGGGGCAAACGCCGGGTTCGTTACAGCCAGCGCGATCACAGAGCCGCACATTGGTCGCCTCGCGCGAGGCCTCGTACCCACGCCAGCGTGGGAAACCCCAATCGTTGGACCGGCGGGCGCGGCTCATGAGCAAAGACCGATCGCAAAGGCAGAAGTAAGGGGGACGGGCATTGAGTTAACCTAGGGTCACCAAAGCCGAATGGAAAGCCGTGTTGTCGCCGAATGTTGAATGGGAACCGGTTGGTAACCAGCCAGTTGTAACGAGAGCGCGCGAGCCTTCCTCTCCCGGCTCGCGCGTCAATTGGGATCACTATGCAATGAGCGCGCAGCTAACCCTTTCAAGCCTCGTTTCGGCCGCCACGCTGGCGTGGCTGTGCCTCGTGTCTCGCGCTGACAGCTTGTTGACTCTCGCGTTCTGAAGACACGAGCGCACCCGAAAAAAAAGGGCGACCAGATAAGCCGCCCCTTTCTAAAATCCGGCAACGCTGCTTTAGTTTATGACGACGCTCGCAGCGCGGCGGTTCTGCGCCCACGCGGCTTGCGTGGAAGCGAGCGCAACTGGACGCTCTTTGCCATAGCTCACCGTCGTGATCCGATTAGCGGCCACGCCTAGGCTCACCAAATAGTTTTTAGCCGCGTTGGCCCGGCGCTCTCCCAAAGCGAGGTTGTATTCGCGTGTGCCGCGCTCATCGCAGTGGCCTTCGATCGTGAAATTCACGGCGGGGTATTGGGCGAAGTATTGCGCCTGCGCTTGCAAGGACGCCGCATCAGCGGTGTCGATATTGAAGCGGTCTGTGTCGAAGTAGACCGTGGTCGAGTTGCCGACGGCGTTGGCGAAGTGTTCTTGCGTTCCAGGGCCAGCGGGATCGGGACGCGTCGCCACTGGCGGAGGCGCCGTGTCTTCGGGAACGCTTGTGTCAACCGGCGGCGGCGGAAGCGTTTCGGGGGCTTTCTTGGAGCAAGCGGACATCAGGGTGGCTCCACCCAATAGCGCGGCGGTCAAAACAAGCTTGTTCATGGCTTTCCTTTCGCTCGAAACGGCACTTAGGGGGTGTGCCGTAGAATATTGCCCTGTGTTTCAAAC
>JBCCKJ010000315.1:0-3040 GCA_039027455.1 Pseudomonadota bacterium
CGAACGCTGTCCGCGCGCCGGTTCGACTTTGCGTCACCCCCTATGCGCAGCGTCCCGAGCGCGCAAGGCGGCGAATGAATCTGGGTCCACAGCCTTTCGCAAAAGGGCTTGTAAATGCGGCCCGCATGCCGTTGAACGGCACAGACACTTGGAAGGGCATGACACACCATGGCTGAGACAAAATCGACGAAGACCCCACGCAAGACGCCGGCAAAGACGCCGGCCAAAGGCGGAGCAACCAAGCGCGCAACCGCGCGCAAAGCTGCGCCTGTCAAAAAGGGCGCCACCGCCAAAGCGGCGGAGGAAACCACGACCACTGCGAGCAATGGCGGCGGCACAGCCGAGGCCAAGAGCCGGTTCAACGCCGCTCTTGAAGAAGCCAAGGCTGGCGCGGTGGCCCTTCGCAGCGAAGCCACAAACCGCGCCGGAGCCGCAAGCGACGACTTGATGAGCGAAGCGCGCGCCTATGGAGACAAAGCGATGAGCAAAGCATCTGACCTGGCGACCGACGCCAAATCCGCCGCGAGCGACGGCATCGCTTCGCTAGGCACCGTGGTGGGCGACACCGCCGGCAAGATCGACGATCAGTTCGGCGAGCAATACGGGGATTACGCCCGCAAAGCCTCGCGCACGCTTCAGGAGACCTCGGCCAAACTCGAATCCAAAAGCGTTGAAGAGCTCGGCGATGACGCGCGCGAATTCGTGCGCAAAAGCCCGGGCGTGGCCGTAGGCTTGGCCGCCGTCGCAGGCTTCATGCTAGCGCGGATGTTCCGAGGCTCGCGCGATTAAGGCGGCTGCGAATGACGGCCCACGCTCGTGACGCGGGGCCAGACTTGCGCGCTTTGGGGCTAGGCGATGCTGGATAACGAACCGGATACGTCAACGGAGGGGCAAACACCCTCCCCGGCTCATGAGGAATCGGCGCCATCCCCGCACTACGATGAATCGATCACTGAAGAAGTCGGCGCGCTTCTCGAAGACGCGCAGCTCTACGCCACAGCCGAACTGGCGTTTCAAAAGACGCGAGCCAAGCTTGTTGGCAAAAATGTCGGCATAGCGGCGGGCGCGATTATCGTCGCCATCCTGCTGCTGAATATTGCGCTGATCGCTCTTGCAGTGGGGTTTGTCATCGCGTTGGCCCCACTGGTGACCATTTGGGGCGCCATCGCTCTGGTGGTGGGGGCTCTGCTCGCAGGGGTAGCGCTACTTGGCGCGATCGCCATGAAACGAGGGCAGATGATCGGTGAGATGTTTGCGACGGAAAAGGCGCCTGGCACTTCATCGGAAAACACCTCGAAGGAAGACGGATGAGCGGTCTTCCCGATGATTTCCAGCAGGATAAAGCGCTGCGCGACGCTGCACGCGACGTGCTTGTCGCCGATATTGAGCACATGCGGACTTCGTTCACCGGTAAAGCGATAGCGGGCCGCGTGACAGGCCGGATTAGCGACGGCGCAAAGGACGTTTTCGAAGTGGCCAAAGTCCATGCGACCGAGCAGCGCGGATTTCTCGCCGGACTCGTGGCGTTAATCGCTCTATGGTTTGCACGCGAGCCATTGTTCGAACTCTTCAGCTCTTCTGAGCCTTCAGACGAAACGGACGCGGAACAAGCGGAGGCGCCTTCGCCGCTTGACGAACGCGAGGCCGAAGCGGAAAATGTGACCGTAGACGATGCGGAACCCGAATTGTCGGGTCCGCCCACCACCGGAGAAACCCATGGCTGACACCGATCCACGTGACGAATTGCGCGCCAAGATCGAAGCGCGCGAGCGTCGTATCGCCGAGCGCACGCTGGCCGATGAAGCGCGTGAAGCCGCTCAAGCCGCCACCGAATACGCGCGGCAGCACCCCCTGCAGGTTATTGGCGGAGCGATCGCCATTGGCCTCGTCCTTGGTCTGATGACTAAACCGGGCCGGAGCGCGGTGGGAAACGCAGCTAGCGGCACGGCCAACGCCGTCAGCGGTGCCGCTTCGAGCGTCTCCAAAGGCGCAAAGACGGCCGCGAAGAAGCAAGGCTCCCGTCTGACCACGCTCTTCACGGAGGCCATCATGGCCTACGCGATCAAGCTGATCGACGAAGCGCTCGACGGCGCGCGAGAGGGTAAGGAAAAGCTCGAAGATATCGGTGACGCCGCCACCGCCAAAGCGCGTGAGGCGAAACGCGATGTGGGCTACGCCGCCGGGACCGCCGCTGACAAGACGCGCGCCATGAGCCAACGCAGCCGCCGCCGTGCGTCGCGTGCCGCACGCGACCTAGCGCAACGCATGTCGCGCTAACTTAATCTGGAAGCGGCTCAATCAAGGGCTGGATTAGACGATGGTAGGCTTGCGCGGCGCGCAGGCTCAGCTATGGGCTGCGCGCAAGGCTCGGGTCGTTCCCTTTTCACCGGGCAAAGAGGCGTTCACGATGCAAGAAGCAACACCAACTCAAAAACTCCACCTCGTTATGGGCGGACGGGTGAAAGACCCCCGCGGACACGAGTTCGTCGACCCCGAAGGGATTCACACGGTCGGCGTGTACAGCTCTTACGACGCCGCCGTCGAAGCGTGGCGCGCTCAAGCGCAGCGCACCGTGGACGACGCCGAGATGAAGTATGTGGTCGTCCACATTCACCGGCTGCTGACGCCGGACGAGTAAACCGTTCCAGAACCAGGCTCAGCCTGTGAGCTATTCGATACGACGCTACCGCGATAGCGACGCGGAGGCGCTCAGCGCTCTATCGCTCGCGGCCATTCGCGTCGTGGGTTCGCACACTTATTCCGACGCACAGGTCGCCGCTTGGGCCGGACGGCATGGCGGACCAGACATGTATCGTAATCGTGCGGACCGAGGGCACATGATCTTTCTCGCAACGGATGAGAACGATGTGCCTGTAGCTTACTCGTTGCTCGAAGCAGACGGGCATCTCGATCGGCTTTACTGCCATCCCCAACACACTCGAAAAGGCTTGGCCGAGCGGGTGTTGCAAGCCGCCGAGAACGAAGCGAGAGCGCTAGGACTAACCCGGCTTTACACCGAGGCAAGCGAGTTAGCCCGGCC
>JBCCKJ010000316.1:0-3016 GCA_039027455.1 Pseudomonadota bacterium
CATCGTCGTGGCTTGCTCTTCATCCTATCGTCACCCAGCGGCGCGGGCAAAACCACCTTGTCGCGCATGCTGCTCGACACCGATCCCGAGATCAAACTCTCCATCAGCGCAACGACCAGGGCTCCGCGCCCGGGCGAGATTGACGGCGTCCATTATCATTTTGTGTCGGAAGCCCGATTTGATGTGATGGTGGAAGAAGACGAATTCTACGAATGGGCGGAGGTCTTCGGATATCGCTATGGCACGCCGAAAGGCGCCATCCGCGATGGGCTAAAAGGCGGCCAAGACTATCTGTTCGATATCGATTGGCAGGGCACTCAGCAGCTAAAGCAAAAGGACGACCAAGACGTGGTTACGGTGTTTGTTCTGCCCCCCAGCCTCGATGAATTGCGGCGGCGTCTCGAAGCGCGCGCGCAGGACACAACACAGGTGATCGACGCGCGAATGGAGCGCGCTCGAGCTGAAATCAGCCACTGGGCCGAATACGATTACGTCGTCATCAACGATGACGTAAACGATTGCTTCGACAGGGTCCGCGAGGTGCTCGAGGCGGAACGCATGCGTCGCACCCGCCAAACCGGCCTAATACCGTTCGTTCGCGAGTTAATGGGGTAGAAAAGACAGCTACCTAATGCCTTGGAGCTTTTCGCGTATGTGTTAGTTTCTGCGCTATGGCTCGCGCGCTTCTCTCGACCTTAATTCTCGGATTAGTTTCTGCGCAGCCGGTCAGCGCGCAAAACGAAGAAACGCCCCCCTCTGAAATCATCGTTTCGGGCGATCGGGATCCTCGCCAGCAGAAAAAGGCCATCAACCAGTTTATCCGCACGGTGATGCGACCCGAATCTTCGGATCAATACGCACGCTTCAACACTCCGATCTGTCCCTCAGCAATCGGCTTTTCGCAAAGCGTTGAAGCCTTGATCGAAAGCCGCATTCGTGAGGTTGCCGAGGCCGCCAAAATCAACCTCGCATCGAACAAATGCAAACCTAATCTCCATGTCGTTTTGGTCGAGTATGGCAAAGACGCCGTTCGCCTCCTGCGAAGCAAAGCGCGCGGAGCATTTGGACGCATGCGGCCTTATGAACGTGACCAAATCGAGCGCGGCGAAGGCCCAGTCTATAACTGGCACGCCGTGTTTCCCGTTTCGAGCGACACGGGAGGTAACCGCGCCGTCTTGAACAGCGGGGGCACGGGCGCCGTTGGCGCCGGTGCGGCGCTGCTCGGCGAACCAGCTTACAACGCTGGGATGACCAACGTGAAGTCGCGCCTGCTCATGCCCATTCAGCAGGATATTGCGCATGGCGTTGTCTTGATTGAACGGGAGGCTGCTCGCGGCCTGTCCGCCATTCAGGTGGCCGACTTCGCAGCCATGCGGGGACTTCTAAATGCTAGATCGAACAGCGCAGACTTAACGTCTGTCGCCACGATCATGAACCTGTTCGACGCAGAAGAGGGCGATCTGTTGCCGGGCCTAAGCGAATGGGATTTGGCGTTGTTAACCGCGCTCTATAAAGCGCCCGCCGATATGAATTCCGATCGGCAGCGCTCGCTTATGTCCCGGACATTTCAAAAGGTTCTGGCCGAAGGGTCGTAAGGCGTGTCACACGATCTTGCGCTTTTTGAACTCTTCAAGCAGCTCTTCAAGTTGGTTCTCAATGATCGCCCCGCTGTCTCCGCCACCATAGTTCACCACACCGCTTGAAAAGGTTGTGCCAAACGTTTGCGCAACCGATTGGGTTTGCAACACACCACTCGCGAAATCGCGGGTTGTAAGACTATCGAGGGGATGGAGATACGTGCCCCATACCAAGCCATTGGCGATCGCGTAACGCGCGTCGAGAGCGGTGTCGAAATTGGCTTGCAACAATCGTTCCATCGCGCCTTCTGGCAGCCCAGAGCTTTGCGCGATTGGTGTCATTATGCGCATGCGACCAGCGGAAGTATCGGTCACGACCAGCATAGAGCGACCCTCCAGTGAGAATTGCCAATTGTTCTCTGTCCGCTCCGCTTCAGGATCAAGCGCCGAGATCACTTCGGCGATCCGATCAAGAGAGGCGGTCATGATAGCATTGGGGTCGTCTGGTGTTTCCTCCTCGGCCCGGTCATTCAAATTGCGTGGCACCAACTCTTGCGGGACGGCGCCGTTGAGCATTGCGTGGAGTGGCGCGGCAGTCAAAAGCCCTAAGACACCAAGGAAAGTGACTGCGCGATGGTGGCTATAGGTAGACATAAGCAGGCTCCAACACAGTGTCTTTTGCTGCAATCGAGTTCGTACCGAAACGCACCTTCGTTACACAGGACACCGCATGCCTGCGAAAAACCAGTCCTTCGACCGCGTTAGTGCATAATAGGGACTTGATTCTGATGCGAACGACACGGATGCAGTGACCATGATCGAAGTCGCGCAGGGGGATCACGCGATGGAATGGGCCAACAACGGCGTTCTACAGTTGGATGACTTCGTCTCGTTGACGATTGGTATTATCGTCCTTTTTATCGGTATGGGGATCACCAAACGCGTCGTTTTCCTGAAAAAATACAACATCCCAGAAGCGGTGACCGGTGGGATCGTCGCATCGGGGCTGATCTTGGTGATCTATCTCAGCTTTGACGTGGATGTCGCGTTCAGCTTCTATGTTCGTGATATCCTTCTCATCTATTTCTTCACCTCAATCGGGATAAACGCCCGGTTTGCCCAGCTTGTCGCAGGCGGTAAGCCGCTGCTTATCTTCCTCGTTCTGACGTTGATCTACCTTACCTTGCAGGATGTGGTCGGGACGGTGGCGGCCTCGCTCATGGGACAACCCAGCGGCGTCGGGCTGCTCGTTGGCTCTGCCTCACTCGCTGGCGGGCACGGCACCGCGATTGCCTGGGCGCCAACCATCGCCGCGGATCAAGGCGTGACGAACGCGCTCGAAATCGGGATTTCAGCCGCAACCATCGGCTTGATTATGGCCAGTCTTTTGGGCGGCCCGATCGCGAGCTTTCTGATCACGCGCCACAATCTGGTCTCGG
>JBCCKJ010000317.1:0-3013 GCA_039027455.1 Pseudomonadota bacterium
GGCGATGATCTTGCCGCCGAGCGCGGCCTGGATCGGGATTTTGAACAGGTGGCGCGGGATCAGGTCTTTCAGCCGCTCGCACATGCCGCGGCCGCGCTCTTCGGCGACCGAGCGGTGCACGATCAGCGACAGCGCGTCGACGGCTTCCGCGTTCACCAGAATGTTCATCTTCACCAGATCGCCTTCGCGCAGGCCAATCTGTTCATAGTCGAAAGAGGCGTAGCCGCGCGAGATGCTCTTCAAGCGGTCGTAGAAATCGAACACCACTTCGTTCAGCGGCAATTCGTAGGTCACCTGCGCGCGTCCGCCGACATAGGTCAGCTGCGTCTGGATGCCGCGCCGATCCTGACACAGCTTGAGGATTGAGCCCAGATATTCGTCGGGCGTGTAGATCGTCGCCTTGATCCACGGCTCTTCGACCACGTTGATGCGGTTCACATCGGGCCAATCGGCCGGGTTGTGAATGTCGATCGTCTGCGCGTCCTCGGTCTTGGTCTTGGCGAGATGGACGCGGTAGACGACGCTGGGCGCGGTGGTGATGAGGTCGAGATCGTATTCGCGCGAGAGCCGCTCCTGGATGATTTCCAGGTGCAGCAATCCGAGGAACCCGCAGCGAAAGCCAAAGCCGAGCGCGGCGGAGCTTTCCATCTCGAACGAAAAGCTCGCGTCGTTCAAGCGCAGCTTGGCGATGCTTTCGCGCAGTTTTTCAAAGTCCGCCGCATCGACCGGGAAGAGGCCGCAGAAGACCACGGGCTGCACTTCCTTGTAGCCCGGCAGCGCTTCCGACGCGCCGCCTTTCACGGTGGTGATCGTGTCGCCCACGCGGGCTTGCTCGACCTCTTTGATTTGCGCGGTGATAAAGCCGATTTCGCCGGGGCCGAGCTCGGAGAGTTGTTCGATCTTGGGACTCATATAGCCGACGCGGTCGACGAGGTGCTGGGTGCCGCCCTGCATGAACTGGATTTGCTGGCCCTTGGTGAGGACGCCTTCGACCACGCGCACGAGGATGACGACGCCGAGATAGGGGTCGTACCAGCTGTCGACGAGGCTGGCTTTGAGCGGCACGTTGCGTTCGCCTTGCGGGGGCGGGATTTTGGCGACGACGGCTTCGAGCACGTCTTCGATGCCGATGCCGGTTTTGGCTGACGTCATCACGGCTTCGGAGGCGTCGAGGCCGATGACCTCTTCGATTTCGGCTTGCACGCGCTCGGGCTCGGCGGCGGGAAGGTCGACCTTGTTGATGACGGGGACGATTTCGTGGTCGTGCTCGATCGATTGGTAGACGTTGGCGAGGGTTTGGGCTTCGACGCCTTGGGCCGCGTCGACCACCAGCAGCGCGCCTTCGCAGGCGGCGAGGCTGCGGGAGACTTCGTAGGCGAAATCGACGTGGCCGGGCGTGTCCATGAGGTTGAGCTGGTAGGTTTCGCCATCTTTGGCGGTGTAGTTGAGGCGGACGGTCTGGGCCTTGATGGTGATGCCGCGCTCGCGCTCAATGTCCATGTTATCAAGGACTTGCGCGGACATCTCGCGCTCGGTGAGGCCGCCGGTGAACTGGATCAGACGGTCCGCGAGCGTGGACTTGCCATGGTCGATATGCGCGATGATCGAAAAATTGCGTATCTTGGAAAGGTCAGTCATTATTCCGGCCAAATAGCGAAGCCCCGCTCCCCTGTCATTCGCGAAAAACGCAAACGTTTAGGCGTCTGCAGCTACGCACTACCGAAGCGAAATGACGCGCTTCGCTTACTTGGCATGCAAGGTAAGATCAGACTGTCAGGCCGGTTCGCGCAAGGCTGACTGGGAATAGCCAAACTGCGGCACTCCCGCCGCATTCGAGAGGGTGCCCCCTTGCATCGCCTTGTAGTCGCCGGCGGAGAGCGCTTGGAGCGGTGCGCCGGCGGCGGCGAGGGCGTAAGGGCTTACGCGATTGCGGGTACACAATCCGCCGGAACCGTCTTCGATCAGCGACTGTTCGAACTCTAGGCCCTGAATGTCGCCGTTCGAGCGGATAACCGTGGCCACAGCTAACTGTCCGCCTCCCAGATCCACCACGAACTGCGTGCCTTTGGGCACATCGGCGAGTCCTTCGATCAAAGCGCCTGTCTTGGACAGGTTGCGCAAGGTGACCTCGTATGAGTGATCGTAGTGGATTACCTGGATCTTGCGGAATACGGTGCGCCGGCGTGCGCGCTTTGTCCGATTCTCACTGGGAGGCAACGTCCACGAACCCCCGATCAATTCAGCCTCGACGGTGCCCTGATCCACGGGCTCGGCAAAGATCGCGCCCTGCACATAGCGGACCCCGCATTCGCCGATGGATTGCATTAATTCCGGCGTGTCGATGCCGGTCGCGATCGTGTCCATGTCGAGAGCGCCCGCTAAAGCGACGATCGCTTTCACGAGGCCCAGTTCGCGAGCCTCAACCTGTTCCGCCTCGGCGACAAGTTCCTGATTGATCTTGATCGTGTCAAAAGGAGCGCGACGCAGATAGGCGAGAGAGGAATATCCGCTCCCGAATTCATCGAGGGTCAGACGCACGCCCAGCTTGAACAAAGCGCCCAAAGTGCGGTCGGCACCCTCGGGGTTGCTGAGGAACAGGTCTTCGCTGACTTCCAGATCGAGCCGCCCCGGCGTAAGACCCGAAGCCGACAAAGCGTCGGCGATATCGTCAACGAAGTCTTGCCCTTTGAAGACCGTCACTGGGATATTCACAGCAATGCGGATCGTCTCGGGCCAGTCAGAGGCCAGGCGACAGGCCTCGTTGATCATCCAGCGGCTGACTTCGGTCACCTGATCGGAGCCTTCGAGGATTGAGGCAAACTCTTCCTCGTCTATGTAACCGCGTTCGGGATGATCCCAGCAAATGTGTGTTTCGAGCGCGCGCACCACTTTTGTCTCGGTGTCAACAATCGGTTCAAACAACAAAGCCAACTGCTCATCGCGCACCGCATCGCCCAGATTTTCGCTCAAGCGACGGCGGAAAATCGCCTCGTTCTCAAGATCGGCCGTGTAA
>JBCCKJ010000318.1:0-3013 GCA_039027455.1 Pseudomonadota bacterium
CGCCCGCCCCCATGATGACGGGCGCAAACAGCGCGGCAAAGCCCAAAGGCACGATCAGGCCGAGCAGGGCTGAGCCCATTCCGGTTTTCGTGTCCTTACGCAGGATCAGAATAATCGAGATAATCGCGATGACAGCGGTCATGCCGATCAAGACGAGGCCACCCAAGCCAAACGCGCTGAGCCCCAATTGCCAGCCCCAAACGCCAAACTTGGTGCCGAGCGCAGCCGTCGCCAAGAAGAGCGGTAGGACAATTGCGAGAGCGCGCGCGAGACGGGCGTGCCAGGGAGCTTTGTTTTGCATCGCCGACGTCTTTAGCGTGCGCGATTGGGATCGCAACCGCGCTGCGTCCGAAAACGTGAAAGCTGACTTTTTGAGCTTCTCTGGAAACCCCTTCGCGTTCACGCGTTGATGGCTCAGTAAGGCGGGGTTACGTGGCGTTTTTGTGGGGTCACAGGACGCTTTCCAAGCCTTGGAAACTGGTCTATGCCCGCGAAATCGCGGGAGGATGTAAGTTATTCAAAGGGAATAGAGTTATGAAGCGTAATGTTATCTTGGGCGCGGCGGCCTTTGCCAGCGTTGCCACTTTGACTGCATGTGGCGGCGGCGCTGCTCCGGCTGAAGAAGCGCCCGCTGAAGAAGCTGCGGCTCCGGCGGAAGCCCCGGCCGAAGCAGCTGTTGAAGAAGCTCCGGCTGAAGAAGTCGTGGAAGCGGCTCCCGCCGTCGAAGCCAACGGCACGGTGATCGAGATCAACATGTACACCAAGGACCCCGACGATTCGAGCGCGCTTCAGGTTTTCAAACCGCGCCTCGTGACCGCTTCGGTTGGTGACACGATCAAGTTTGTCGCCACCAATCCGACGCACCAGTCGTCTTCGATCGACGGCATGCTTCCCGAAGGCGTTGAAGGCTGGGAAGGCAAGATCAATCAGGAAGTCAGCTATGTGGTCCCGAAAGCGGGCGTCTATGGCTACAAATGCGTGCCGCACTACGCCGCTGGCATGATCGGCCTGATCGTCGTCGATGGCGGTGGTGACAACGTGGATGCCGCGAAGGCTGTGAGCCATCCGGGCCTCGCCGGTCGCGAATTCGGCGAGCTGTTCACGGAAGCCGGCCTCTAAAACGGTTAGAAAAACCCATAACAAAAGGGGCGGCGTTGTTTTCCACGCCGCCCCTTTTTCTTTGCCCCTAAGCGATCACAGCTCGGCAAGCCGAACAGAGCTAGCGCGTAGGATCTGCCCTTTCGCTTAAGCGGCTGTCGCCATCCGCGCGAGTTCGCATTGCGACCAGATTTCGCTGAGCGCGGTGATGAGACGATCAATGTCTCCGTCCGTGTGCACGGGGGAGGGCGTGATGCGCAGCCGCTCGGTACCCACCGGCACGGTCGGATAGTTGATCGGCTGCACGTAGATGCCGTGATTATCCATCAGCCAGTCGCTGATCATTTTGCACTTCTTCGCATCGCCCACCATCACCGGGATGATGTGGCTGGGGTTGTGGAGGTGCGGAATGCCCATAATGTCCAGCTGTGCGCGAACTTGCGTGACGCGTTCCTTCTGCAATTCGCGCTCGCGATTGCTGACCTTAAGGTGGCGAATGCTGGCAGCAGCGCCCGCCGCCACGGCCGGGGGTAGGGCGGTGGAAAATATAAAACCGCTGGCAAAGCTGCGCACGTAATCGACCAGATTGCGCGAGGCGGCGATGTAGCCGCCCATGACGCCATAAGCTTTGCCCAGCGTGCCTTCGATCACGTCGATCCGGTCCATCAGCCCTTCGCGTTCGGCGATGCCGCCGCCGCGCGGGCCGTAGAGACCCACCGCGTGCACTTCATCGATATAGCTGAGCGCGCCGTGCTTTTCGCAAACGTCCAGAATCTCGGCGATGGGCGCGATGTCGCCGTCCATTGAATAGACGCTCTCAAACGCGACAAGCTTGGGGCGATCCGCGTCAAATTCGGAAAGGTGCCGATCCAGATCTTCGGGATCGTTGTGCTTCCAAATCCGCCGTTCCGCCTTGGAATAGCGGATGCCTTCGATCATCGAAGCGTGGTTGAGTTCGTCGGAAAAGACGGCGCAATTCGGAATGCGCGCCGCCAAGGTGCCAATACCCGCCCAGTTGGAGACATAGCCGCTGGTGAACAGAAGCGCGCTTTCCTTGTTGTGGAGGTCGGCCAGCTCGGCTTCCAGTTCCACGTGATAGTGGTTGGTGCCCGAAATGTTGCGCGTGCCGCCCGCGCCCGCGCCGCACTCGTCCAGCGTCGCGTGCATCGCCTCGATCACGACGGGATGTTGACCCATGCCGAGGTAGTCGTTTGAGCACCACACAGTGACCGCCTGCGTTTCGTCCTGCTCCAGGAAGCGGGTCGCGTGGGGGAAGCGCCCGCGATGGCGCTTGATATCGGTGAAGACGCGGTAGCGCCCCTCTTCGCGAACACTTTCAAGCTCGCTCGCGAAAAACCCCTCATAGTCCATCGGAATTCCCCCTCCGGGATTGTTGCTCTTCATTTCAGTCTCTCAAGTCAATCGAATTCGTTGGAGCCCGCCGCGCGCCCGATCCCCGGAACGCCCAGCCCCATAGCATGCCGTCGCGGAACGGCAGCGCCAGAAACACGTGTTCCAACGCGCCCAGAAGGCAAAGAGTTGTTAGCAGGCTGGCTCCCACCATTTCAGCGCTGCCAAGCGGCGCCGCCAAAGCGAGCGAGCCAAACCACAAAGCCATGGCTACGATGGCCGCAATCGAGAGCGCCAGCAGAGCCGTCATCCGGTTCTGGCCGAAATAGCTCTTCAAATAATCGAGATGCGGCGGGAGCATTTCGACGCTGGAATTGGGCACGCCAACAAACATGTTAATCTTCGCGCACAACCGCAGGCCGAACAAAAGGACGAACACCGTCGCACCGATCTGGTTGGGCAGGTTCCAAGAGAGCGAAATTAGCAGCAAAGCCGTCAGCGCAAGGACAACCTCGTGATGGATCACAGTGGCGCTGGCCTGGGTAAACCGCTCCATGCCTCGAAC
>JBCCKJ010000319.1:0-3002 GCA_039027455.1 Pseudomonadota bacterium
CACGCGCTTCGTCAAAGTCATGCCACGCGATTACAAACGCGCGCTCGAAGCGCTTGAGGCCGAACGCCTCGAAGCCGCCAGCGTCGCCGCGGAATAAAGAGCAAAGACCATGGGCAAAGACACCGGATTTCTCGAACTGGATCGGCGCGAGCGGGATTATCTCGATCCGCAGGAACGGCTGAACAATTACCGCGAATTCGTGGTGCAGCCGAGCGACGATACGCTCGCTTCGCAGGCCTCGCGCTGCATGGATTGCGGCATTCCCTATTGTCACAACGGCTGTCCGGTGAACAACATGATCCCGGACTGGAACCACCTCGTTTACGAAAACGACTGGCGGAACGCGCTCGACGTCCTGCATTCCACCAACAATTTCCCGGAATTCACAGGCCGCATCTGCCCCGCTCCGTGCGAGGCGAGCTGCACGCTCAACATTGTCGACCAGCCGGTGACGATCAAATCGATCGAATGCGCGATTATCGATCGCGGCTTTGCCGAAGGCTGGGTTGAACCGCAGATCCCGGCGGAAAAGACCGGCAAATCGGTGGCGGTTGTCGGTTCTGGCCCCGCGGGCATGGCCTGCGCGCAGCAATTGGCGCGCGCGGGGCACTCGGTCACCGTGTTCGAAAAGTCGGACCGGATCGGCGGCCTGCTGCGCTATGGCATTCCCGACTTCAAGATGGAGAAGCACCTCATCAACCGTCGCGCGGTTCAGATGGAGGCCGAAGGCGTCGAATTCCGCACCAGCAAAGAAGTCGGGGTCGATATCTCGTTTGCCAGCCTCAAAGAGAACTTTGACGCGGTGGTGCTGGCCGGAGGCGCGGAAGACGCGCGCCCGCTGTCGATCCCCGGCGCGGAAATGAGCGGTGTGCGTCTGGCGATGGAATTCCTCACCCAGCAGAACAAGCGCAACGCGGGCGACGAAGAAGAACGCGCCGCGCCGCGCGGCAGCCTTAAGGCGACCGGCAAGCATGTCGTCGTGATCGGCGGGGGCGACACCGGCTCGGATTGCGTGGGCACATCGAACCGCCAAGGCGCGGCTTCGGTCACGCAGCTGGAAATCATGCCCAAGCCTCCTGAAAAAGAGGACAAGGCGATGACGTGGCCCAACTGGCCGCTCAAGCTGCGCACCTCCTCCAGTCACGAAGAGGGCGTGGATCGCGATTGGGCCGTGCTGACCAAGCGCGTGATCGGCGATGGCGAAACAGTGACCGGGCTGGTCTGCGCCAAGGTCGAATGGATCGATGGGAAAATGCGCGAGATCGTGGGCAGCGAGTTCACACTCAAAGCCGATCTGATCCTGCTGGCTATGGGCTTCCTTGGACCCAAGAAGAAGGGTCTGCTGGAACAAGCAGGCGTCGGTCTGACCGGGCGTGGCAATGTCGAAGCAAACGAGCAAGACTACGCCACCAGCGAAGACGGCGTGTTTGCGTGCGGCGATATGCGGCGCGGGCAAAGCCTCGTCGTCTGGGCCATCCGCGAAGGCCGCCAATGCGCGCGCAGCGTGGACGAAGCGCTGATGGGCGTGAGCGAACTGCCGCGCTGAGCCAAACGCTAACGGTCAGTCTTTCCAACTCCCAGATAATGACTTGAGCTGTATCGGCTCGGCTTTTTGCTGCGCGCATCAAAGGTATGGTTAATTTGCTTGTAACCATTCGCCCTCCGTGCAAGACCGATGTCAACAAACAAGGTCGCTGTTTAATCGCTGGCATTGCGAAAAGGGTTCGCAAGCTGGCTCTAACAGGGGTTTTTTATGTTTTCTTCGCGAAAAATCGCACTTTATTTTGGCGCGCTGGCGGGCGTTGCGCTTTCGCCAACGTCGGCTTCGGCAGCCCTTATTTTTGATGGCGTTGAATTCCCACAAGGGGAAATCTCATTCGCCGACGCGGTTGGCCCCTATTCCACCGGCTCAAGCGCCCCGAGCGCGCCCTACCAAGGCACATCTAACGCGCTAGGTGTACCGGATTATGTAGCCATAAACAGCTGCGCAAGCCAAGCGGATTGCACGTTCCTCTCGCTCGGCGATGGGGGGAGTATTGTGCTTGAATTCACCGACAATTTCCTGACCGGCAGCGGCACGCCGTCCGCCGATCTCTGGATTTTCGAGATCGGACCAGATGTAGAAGACACGTTTGTCGATATCAGTCGCGACGGTGTGAACTGGCTTCCGGTCGGGGCGGTCGGCGGATCGACATCGGGTGTTGATATCGACGCCGCAGGGTTTGGAATCAACGATCGGTTTTCGTTTGTGCGCCTTACAGACGACACAACAGAGGGTCAGCAATCGGGCGCAACGGTCGGCGCGGATATTGATGCGGTGGGAGCGATCTCCACGGTAAGCGCGGCGGTCCCCGAGCCATCCACGTGGATGATTATGCTGCTAGGCTTTTTCGGCGTCGGGGCGGCGTTGCGACATGCTGGACGCCAGAGCCAACGTATAGAGTGGGCGACAGGGATCGCCTGAATAAGCTGTTTAAGTAGGGGGATTTTGTAGGTGACGCACTGTCACCTTTGTCACCTTCGTAAGTGCTCAGAGCGCCCAGTCGACCGGGCCACGTCCGTGCGTTTCCAGAAAGGCGGTCGCTTGGCTGAACGGGGCCGAGCCAAAGAAGCCGTTATGCGCGGAGAGCGGGCTGGGATGGGGGCTGGTAAGCACCAGATGCTGCGCGCTCTTGCCGAGCGAAGGAACACGGCTAGCTTTCTTACGGGCGTGACTGCCCCACAGGATGAAGACGGTGGGCTCGCCACGCTCCGCCACCGCCGCCACGCAGGCGTCGGTGATCGCGTCCCAGCCGCGCCCGGCGTGGCTCCCCGCTTTGCCCTCCTCTACGGTAAGCGTGTTGTTGAGCAGAAGCACGCCTTGCTCTGCCCAGCGGGTGAGATTGCCGTGCGGGGGACGCGGTAGACCCAAATCGCTCTCCAGCTCTTTGTAAATGTTGACCAGTGAGGGCGGAATTTTGACCCCGTCCTGCACCGAAAAGGCCAACCCATGCGCTTGGCCC
>JBCCKJ010000320.1:0-2979 GCA_039027455.1 Pseudomonadota bacterium
AGGCTTACGGCGCTCGCGCGACGGTGACTGGTGCGGGCGAAGGGACTCGAACCCCCACATCTTTCGATACTGGTACCTAAAACCAGCGCGTCTACCAGTTCCGCCACGCCCGCATGCCCGAACGAAGCCGCGCGGGAAACCGAATGGTCCCCCGCGCGAATTTGGAGCGCCTCTATCGGCTGGAACGCAAAAGGGCAAGCACTCTGCGCTTGTGAGAGACGCAAAGCGCGGATAAGGGCGCGCGCATGTCAGACGAAAACACGAACGATGTTCCCCCCGACCACCTCGCCGTCCACCCTGCGAGCCCAAATTTCGACGCGGAAGTCTTGCAGCGCGGCGTAGGCATTCGCTTCAAGGGGCGCGAGCGCACCGACATCGAAGAATACTCGATCTCCGAAGGCTGGATTAAGGTGCAGGCCGGCAAAACGGTGGACCGCAAAGGCCGGCCGCTGCTGATCAAACTCACGGGCGACGTCGAAGCTTGGTTTGAAGACCTAGGCGACAATCCGCCGGTTGCCAAGAAAGGCTGAGGACGCCTCCGCTGCTTGCTTAATCCGCTCGCAGGGGGCACTTGCGAGCGAGTTATGAAACCCACCGTCGTCATCATCGGTCGCCCCAATGTGGGCAAATCGACCTTGTTCAACCGTTTGGTGGGCAAGAAGCTGGCTCTCGTCGACGATCAGCCCGGCGTCACCCGCGATCGCCGCATGGGCGACGCGGAAGTCGCTGGCCTCGAATTCACCATCGTCGACACAGCGGGCTGGGAAGACGAAGACGCGCAGACCTTACCCGGTCGCATGCGCATGCAGACCGAGGCGAGCCTCGAAGGGGCCCACGCGGCCCTGTTCGTAATCGACGCGCGCGCGGGCCTTACCCCGCTCGACAACGAAATCGCGCGCTATCTTCGCGGCGCGGATGTGCCGATTGTTCTGGTCGCTAATAAGGCGGAGGGCGCACCCGGAGAATCGGGCGTGCTCGAATCCTACTCGCTGGGGCTAGGCGAACCGGTGGCGCTGTCCGCGGAGCACGGCGAAGGCGTGGCCGATCTGTTTGGCGCTTTGTGGCCCATCATCGGCGATAAGGCCGAAGCATGGGAAGCCGAGGTCGAGACCGCAAAACTCGAAATCGAGGATGAGGATGCGCCGCTCGGCCCGCTCAAACTCGCCATTGTGGGTCGACCCAACGCGGGCAAATCGACGTTGATCAACCAGTTGCTCGGCGAAGACCGCCTGCTAACCGGGCCCGAGGCCGGCATTACGCGGGATTCGATCGCAATCGACTGGGAATGGCGCGACCCGCGCGTGGCGGCGGACGATGCCGAGGACGACGGCCTACGCCAAATCCGCCTGATCGACACCGCAGGGATGCGCAAGAAGCGCAACGTCACCGAGAAGCTCGAAAAGCTCTCGGTCGCCGACGCGCGGCGCGCGGTCGACTTTGCCGAGGTCGTCGTGCTGCTGCTTGATGCGACCAAGGGCCTCGAACACCAGGATCTGAAGATCGCCAGCATGGTCCTCGAAGAGGGCCGCGCGCTCATGATCGCGATCAACAAGTGGGACATTGCGGGCGAGAACACCGCTGAGACACCCTCAGGCATATTCAACGGCATCAAAGCGGCGCTCGACGACGGGCTAGCGCAAGTGCGCGGCGTGCCGTTGTTCGCGGTGAGCGCCAAAACCGGCAAGGGCCTCGACACGATGCTGGGCGCGGCGTTCGAAATCCGCGAAAGCTGGTCCAAGCGCGTGCCCACCGCCGCTCTCAACCGCTGGTTTGACGACGCAATGGAAGCGAACCCGCCTCCCGCTCCGGGAGGCCGCCGGATCAAGCTGCGCTACATCACGCAGGCTGGCACACGCCCGCCGCGCTTCGTGATCTTCGGCACGCGTCTGGACGCGCTGCCCAAAAGTTATGAGCGGTATCTGGTCAACGGCATCCGGTCCAAGCTTGGCTTTGAAGCGGTGCCGGTGCGTGTTGTGCTCAAAAGCCCGAAGAACCCCTACAACGCCAATCGCGGCGGCGGGGGCAATTACTCGGGTGGACCGGACAAATATTGATGCTCGATATGCTCGCCACCATCTCGGCAAGCTCGTCGCAGCCCTTCGCAGTAGAACTGCTTGAACGCACTGCCTCGACGCCGCGTGTGCAGCAAGTGGTGCAGCTGAGCTTGGCGCCCGCCTTCCTGCTGGCGGGTATTGGCGCGATCATGAATGTGATGATGACCCGGCTCACTTGGATTGCGGGCCGGATAGAGCGCTTGGGCGAAAGCTTGGAAGTGGCAAGCGCTGAAAGCCATGCTCGCGAAGTGGAATGGCTCAGCAATCGCCGTCAGCGCGTGCGCACCGCGATTATGTTTTCCAGCGCTTCGGCGATGAATATCAGCGTTGTGATCAGCTTGCTGTTTGTCTCCGCCTACATTGATGCACAGATCGGTTCGATCATCGCCGCGCTCTGGGTTTTGACCATGGCTCTGCTGATCACCGGGCTCGGATGCTTTGTGATGGAGACGCGGCTATCGGCTCGCGGCTACGAAGCATCAGACCATCCGACCTCGGACTAATTAGAGACCTGCGCAAATAGGCACGCCAGAGCAGCTGGTGGAATGCAATAGGCATTTGGGCAAAGAAAAGGCCTGCAGGCGGAACGCTTGCAGGCCCTTTTATCCGTTTTTCGGACGGGCGCTTAGTCGCCCTCGCCAGCCGCTTGGCTTTGCAACTGCACGTAGTTCTGGAGCCCCATGCGCTCGATGAGATCGAACTGAGTCTCTAGGAAATCGACATGCTCTTCCTCGTTGTCGAGGATGTGGTTGAACAGATCGCGGCTCACATAATCGCGCACGCCTTCGCAGTACTCGACCGCGTCGCGCAGGAGCGGGATCGCGTCTTCTTCAAGCGCCATGTCGGCCTTGAGAATCTCTTCGACCGTCTCGCCGACGCGCAGATTGTGGATCGCCTGAAAGTTGGGCAGCCCGTTCAAGAAAAG
>JBCCKJ010000321.1:0-2978 GCA_039027455.1 Pseudomonadota bacterium
ATAAGGGACGATGCTGATCCAACCGTCGGAGGTCTGGAACGGCTGACGGTCTGGATCAACCTGGCGCCCGTATCCGGCGTCACCATTCGGTGGATCAAAGGTCTTGGCGTCCAAATGCTCTTTCATCATGAAGCTGGCAAAGCTTTCAAACATCGGGACTTCGACGAATTGTCCGCGCCCAGTCCGCAAAGTGTGAATGATGGCGGCGAGCGTGGCGTAGGCCGCGTGCAAACCCGCGACTTTGTCGGCGATTAACGATGGGAGGTAGCGCGGTCTTCCGTCTCCATCGACGCGCGGCAAAAGTGTGGTGGCTCCGCTCGCGGCCTGGATCACATCGTCATAGGCTTGCAGTCCAGCGTAAGGGCCATCCGAACCGAAGCCCACGCAATGGACGTAAACAATGTCGGGCGCGAGCGCTTTGACTGCGTCATAGCCAAAGCCAAGCTTTTCGATCGCGGCTTCGCGCACGTTATGAATGAAGACATCCGCCTCGCTGAGCATGTCCCGCAAGGTTTGCGCGTCTTCCGAGTTCTTAAGATCTAAGCCGACTGATTTCTTTCCGCGATTGAGCGCGTGAAAGCCGGGGGCCATGCCTTTCGTCTTGGCTGGCCGCGCGCTGTAGCGATAGACATCACCGCCGGGCGCTTCGATCTTGATAACTTCCGCGCCGAAATCGGCGAGAATTTGGGTGGCGTAAGGGCCGAAGACCACGCTGGTCATATCGACGATACGCACCCCTTCGAGCATCGGTCTGCCATCGCCTGCGTGCATCGTTTCAGCCGCCCCTTTAGATCAGCTCTTTAAGCGGCACTTCGGGATCGGCCAGCAGCGCGGGATCGATCTTGTCCGGCTGACTTTCGAGCAGTTTACGCCCCTGCACATAGTCTTTCATTGTGCCGACGCAGTCGAAGGCAATCGGACGCCCTTCCTTAAGGTAGACGACGGTGAATTTGCGGCTGTCGGGATCGCCCCGCGTGATGGTTTGATCATAGCCCGTATTGAGCCCGGCGGTCTGCAGTTTTAGATCGTATTGGTTGGACCAGAACCAGGGCAGCGCGTCATACGGCTCCTTTTCGCCCATAATCGCCTTGGCCACGGTGTTCGCCATATCGTTGGCGTTCTGCACCGATTCCAAGCGGATTACTGCGTTTTGCGCGTAAGGGTTGGAATGCGCTGCGCAATCGCCGATCGCGTAGATATCATCCAAAGTGGTGCGGCAGACAAAGTCGACATCAACTCCGTTGGCCCCAGCCGCGCCCGCCGCAATCAGCGGGGCGATCGCGGGCACAATGCCAATGCCTACCACCACCATGTCGCACGCAACCACTTCTCCGCTGTCGAGTTTGACACCGGTGACGCGCCCACCTTCGCCGAGAATTTCGGTCGCGCCGGTCGAAAGACGTAGGTCTACGCCGTGATCGCGGTGCTCTTTCTCGTAAAACCGCGACAGGGTTTCTCCTGCCACGCGTTCCAGCACTCGGTCTTGTGTTTCGAGCAGGGTCACCTCGCAATCCAGCTTGCGCAGGACCGCCGCAGCCTCGAGGCCGATATAGCCACCGCCGATAACCACAGCGCGCTTTGCCCCGGCGTCCAGCGCGGCCATCATCGCATCCGCATCGGTCTTGTCGCGGACATAGAATACGCCTTTGAGGTTGGCTCCGGGGCTGGAGAGGCGGCGCGGGTCGCCCCCACCAGACCAGATCAGCTTGCGATAACCCACGGTCAATCCGTCGCTTAGCGTGATGGTGTGACCTAGTGGGTCAATCGTGGTGACAGCCGCTCCGAGGCGAAGCTCAATCCCTTTGTCGGCCCAGAACTTCTCCGGCCGGATCATGATCCGCTCAAACGGCTTGTCACCCGCCAGATATTCTTTTGAGAGCGGTGGGCGTTCGTAAGGCGGAACGCTGTCGCGCCCAACCATCACGATCCGCCCTTCGTGGCCTTTTTGGCGCAAAGCGATGGCCGCCTGCGCCGCGCCATGGCCGGTGCCAACAATCACAACATCCGCGCTCTCGTGGGGTGCGCTCATATCCGTATCTCTCCCGGAGGACTTTGCGCAATCAGGTCGCGTGAATTGCCGCTTTCGTCAAGATGAAGGCTTTCAACGCTCCAGCAGGTTGCGCGCCTGACTGGCAATTTGCGCCAGCATCGCCGGCGCGATGACTTGATGCTCTTTCGCGCGAGCGACAACCGATCGGAACTGGGCGATCCCAGCTTCGTTGCGCGCCGCCCATTCGGCTACGGTGTCGAGCGGACGCTCGCGGTTCGGTTCACCCACCATCAAACGCCGAAGGAAATCGAGCCGCATTTGCTGGAAATCGCGGGCAAGCCCGCTGACCAACAGTCTTTCCCAAATGTCCGACGGTGACATATACGCGGCGGTGCCTTGCGCCCAGTCTAGTCCAAGGCGCGAGCCAATGTCGGTGAACGCAGCGGTTACGCGTGTTGGTTCAACTCCGGTCGAAAGCGCCAGGCTCGCCAATCCCACCGCGCCATCCAGATCGAACAGGCTGACCACCTTGGCGGCCATATCCTCAGGCGCGCCCAGCTCAATCAGATCGCGATTGAGATCGCTGGCGCGGTTGCGTGTCTCTTGCGTGATCAGATCCGCGCGCGCACGCCTGAGCTCTTCAACGCCAGGGCGCAAATCCTCGATCAGACGCGCTGCATCCACTTGCCCGGCGGAACTGCGTAGCGCGTCGGACATAAGGTTGCCGACCGCTGCAGCGAGGCGATCAAACAGCGCCAGGCGCGCGGCCTCGGGCATGGGTTCAGTATCCAGCGCCTGCCACAGCGCTTTAAGGTTAAACAGGCGTTCAACCACCATAAAGGACGCCGCGACCTGCGCTGGCGGAACGCCTTCCTCCTCAGCCAGTTCGAACGCATGGACGAGGCCCAGCCGGTTGACGATCCGGTTGGAAAGATCGGTCGCGATCATCTCGCGGCGCAATTGGTGCGATTGGATCTGCGGCAGGAAA
>JBCCKJ010000322.1:0-2976 GCA_039027455.1 Pseudomonadota bacterium
CGCCGCTGCGGCTTTGACGCCTTTGCGCCAACTTCCCCGCTCGATGAAGACGACGCTGCGCGCGCCTTCGCGACGTGGGAGAACGTCTACCAGCACGCAGAAGACACCCGCCAAAGTCGCCTCGGCAACGCGCGTCGCACCATTGTGGAATTGCGTCATGAATAAGCCCACATCGCCAGCCGATCTGGCCGCTCACGCGGCGGATAGGACCGTTGACAGGCTCGACGTCGCGCCGCGCTTTACAGAGCATGACGCGGTTCGCCTCAATCGTATGTTCCGGGGTTCGTCCACCCTCGAAATGCTCGAAGCGGTCATCAAAGATAGCCTCGCGGGCGACGTAACCACCGTGTCCAGCTTTGGCGCGGAAAGCGCGGTCCTGTTGCACCTCCTCGCGCAGATTGATCCCAATATCCCGGTGCTTTTCCTCGATACAGGCAAGCACTTTGGAGAGACGCTGCAGTATCGCGACTTGCTGGTGGAGCGCGTTGGACTCACCAATCTGATTGTGCTGACGCCGGACGAAGACGACCTTTCCAAAAAGGACGAAAGCGGCCTTCGCTGGTCCTACGACCCCGACGGCTGCTGTGAGATCCGCAAGGTGAAGCCGCTCGCCAAGGCTCTAGCTGATTACGACGCGAGCTTTACGGGACGGAAAGCCTTCCAATCGAAAACACGCGCCAATTTGCCGCGATTTGAAATCGACACGTCGGACTCTGCGGGCCGGCTCAAGATCAATCCGCTGATTGATTGGAGCGCGCAGGATATCGCCGACTATTTTGAAGAGCACGATCTGCCGCGTCATCCGCTTGTGGACGAAGGGTATCCATCCATCGGCTGCGCGCCATGCACGAACAAGGTCGCTGAAGGCGAAGACGCACGCTCGGGCCGCTGGGCGGGCTGGGACAAAACCGAATGCGGCATCCACAAACCTGGGGAAGAGCCCTTCCTTTAGCTGCTAAAGCCAACCCTCAGTTTTGTACCAATCGGCGGTAGCTTTCAGCCCCTCTTCGCTATCGATCTTCGGTTTCCAGATATCCTCCGGGACCGCGCGGTCGGAACGCGAGACCCAATTGGGGTGGCACATATAGCCTACCCGATCCGCCGTGAGCTTGGCTCGGTCACCACGCACTGCGCGGTCCACTCCCGCCGCCAGTCGCAGCAAACCGGCAGGCAGATGGGGGGCAAAGACCGAAGAGTGCCCGACGGCGCTTCCGATCGCTTTCGCCATTTCCTTGTGGCTCCAGCCACCTACGCGTCCGTCATCGGGCTCGTAGATCGTCTTTAGACTCTTGCGCCGGGTCAGAGCCACCAGCAAACGGCCTAAATCCTGCGCATGGATCAGCGATGTCGCCCCGCCCGGAGGCAGCGGGACCAGACCGAGCCTTGCCGAACGAAACAGCTCAAACATATCAACATCGCGCGGGCCATAGACCGCCGGTGGGCGCACAATAGTCCAATCGAGACCGCTTGCTTGCACTTTGCCTTCTGCATCAAACTTAGACGCGCCGTATTGGGATAGCGTGGGTTCACGTGCGGAGAGCGAGGACACGAAGACGAAGCGCCCAACGCCTGCCGCTTGGGCTGCTTCGATGACATTGGCTGTGCCGGTCACATTGGCGCGTTCAAACTCAGCGGGATCAGGCGTGTTGGTGAGACCTGCAATGTGGACGACTGCCTGCGCGCCCTCCATCAGTTTTTGCAGCGCCGCCTTGTCTTCCAGCGTGCCCGGCACCCATTCCACGCCAGCGCGCTCGAGTTGATCGCGGCGCGCGAGCGCGCGAACCGAAAAGCCCTGTTCCAGCGCGCAATCGAGCGCAGCGCTGCCAACAAACCCGGTCGCGCCAGTGATAGCGAGGGAGCCCGCTGCGCTCATTCGTGCACCATATGATCTCGGTGGACGACCGCCGCTCGCGGCGCGTATCCCAATTGCGCTTCCTGTTCGCCTTCCCTTTTACCTTGGATCGCGCGACACTCTGAGGCGCTGTATTCGACAAGCCCTTGCCCTAGGCGGGCGCCATCTGGCCCCTCAAGGCTTACCAACGCCCCACGTTGAAATTCGCCTTCGACACGCGTGATCCCGGCTGCGAGCAGGCTGGCTCCTTGCGCCAACGCGGCGGCGCAGCCCCCATCGACTCTTAACGCTCCTTCGGGAGCCAAGCGCCCGCCAAGCCATGCCTTTCGCGCGCTGTCAGCGCGGACCGGGACAAACAAAGTGCCCACACCCGTTTCCACCAGACGCGCCAGAGGGTGATCACCTCTTCCATCAATCACGCCCAACTTCACGCCCGCGCGTTCGGCAATTTGCGCCGCCAACAGCTTGGCGCGCATGCCGCCGGAGCCCAGACCGGACCCCGAACCCTCGCCCGCCATCGCGAGAACTTCCGAGGTCACTCCTTCAATTATGGGCACAAGTCGCGCGTCAGGTTCAGAGGGATCACGATCGTAGAGACCCGCCACATCGGACAGCAAAAGCACGCCCTGAGCGTTCGCCGCTTGCGCCACCCGTGCCGCGAGCCGATCGTTGTCGCCAAAGCGGATCTCTTCGGTCGCTACGCTGTCATTCTCGTTGACCACAGGAACGGCCCCGCGCTCGATCAAGCGGTCTAGCGTGGCGCTAGCGTTGAGGTAACGACGACGGTCTTCAAGATCACCCAGTGTCACCAGCATCTGAGCGGCCGTCAGTCCGTGCTCGGACAGCGCCTCAGCCCAAAGCTGCGCTAGTGCGACTTGCCCCACCGAAGCGGCCGCTTGCGCATCGGCCAAACTGGCTCGCCCACCATGCGGCAGTCGCAAACGAGACGCTCCCAATGCTATCGCGCCAGAACTAACCAGAATGATCTGTATGCCCTTCGCGCGGACCGCCTGAATATCCTCAACAAACGAGGTCAGCCACGCGCGGCGCGCAGCGCCGCCCTCTACAAGAAGCGCCGATCCGATTTTTATGACCAGCCGCGGGGTCTGGGCGGGATCGAGCAG
>JBCCKJ010000323.1:0-2970 GCA_039027455.1 Pseudomonadota bacterium
CCGAGATCTTGAGATAGCTGTAATGGCGCGGCGTGAGCTTGATGTCGGCGTCCGAAGGCTGCGGGATGAGGTCTACAAACGGACCTTGCGAAGGCGGCGCGTGTTCGTGGACCGCGTCGACGACCTGCTCGTATTGGTGCGCGCCGGTCACCGCGAGGACTTGCGGGTGCGCGGCGCGGATCGCGTCGGCCTCATCGCCCATGCAGCCGGTGACGATGACACGGCCGTTTTCGGCTATGGCCTCTCCGATCGCCGCCAGGCTCTCCTCCTTGGCGCTGTCGAGAAATCCGCACGTGTTGACGAGCACCACATCGGCGCCCTCGTAATCGGGGCTCATTGCGTACCCATCGGCGCGCAGGCGCGTCAGGATGCGCTCGCTGTCGACGAGCGCCTTGGGGCAGCCGAGCGAGACCATGCCGACGCGCTTGGCGTCCGGAAGAGTGGTAGCGGTGTTCATGATTGGCGGCGCCCTTACACGTCTTTGTTCCCAAGGGCCAGAGCCCCTCTCCGAGCGCCCTTCCTGCCGGTTGGTGCTGGCTGGACGATCAACGATCCCCGCACTACCAACGCCCCGGACTTTAAGAGGGGATCCGCAATGAACGATTTTTCACTATGGCCGGTCTTGTCCGGCGCCGCCGCCTTTTTCGTCGTGGGCATGATTTGGTATGGTGGGCTGTTCGGCAAGGCCTGGCAGAAGGCCTCGGGCGTCACTGATGAGATGGCTCAAAGCGGCAATATGACGCTTATCTTCGGCCTGTGTTTTGTGTGTGAGATACTGATTGCAGCGGTGCTGTGGCACTTGCTTGCGCGCACCAATCCCGCCCCGCACGTGGTGATGATGATGGCCGTGGGCTTTGCCGGCGGGGTGATGATCCCGGCGATGGCGATCAACTATCTCTTCCAGCGAAAGCCCTTGTCGCTGTTCCTGATCGATGGCGGTCACTTCCTGTTGGGAATGGCGGCTATGGGGGGCGTGTTTGTGCTGTTTCGTTGATTGTCCGCAACGCGCACGGCGTAGCGCCCGAAGCTAGGCCGCGTTCCCGGTCCCAGTGCCGTTCCCGTTGCCGTTAGCGGGGACGATTTCGACCACCACATCCCCTTCCTGCAGCGCCTGGCATTCTTCTTCCCAAAAGCCGATCGCCCGGCCGTTGCGATAGATGCGAAGGCCCCGGCCGCCGGTGGAAAGCTCGCTGATCGGAAGCCCCGCCTCGGAGGCCTTAACGGTGCGCTCCACCAGCTGCACACGCCCTGTCACCGAAGCCAGATCGGCCAAATAATCCGCAATGTGCGCGCCTTGCGCCGAGCCGGCGAGCAAAAGCCCGGTAAAGCGCACCGGATTGATGACGTTGTTGGCCCCCGCCTGGCGCGCGAGAAGCTCGTTATCATCGGCGCGCACCACCACGCTGATCGGCACTTTGGGGGCAAGGTGGCGCACGGTAAGGACGATCAGGATTGATGTGTCGTCGCGCCCAGCGGACACCAGCACCGACGACGCGGTCTCGATCCGCACCGCCTTGAGGATGTCATCGCGCGAAGCGTCGCCCGCCAGCACCGCAACGCCCAGCTTTTCGGCGTGCGCAAGGCGTTCTTCGCTGGGGTCGACGACCACGATCTTGCTCGCATCGGTGCCGCGCTCGATCAGCTCCTCCACGCTCTGCGAGCCCGAGACGCCAAAGCCAAGGACGACGACGTGGTTGGTGAGTTTTTCCTGGATGCGCGCCATGCGCCATTTCTCCCAGCTGCGCTTGATTATGAAGTTATACGCGGTGCCCACGAAAATGAAGAAGACAAGGAACCGAATGGGCGTGACGATCACCGCCTCCTTGAACCGCGCCGCGTCGGTCACCGGGGCGATGTCGCCAAACCCGGTTGTGGTGATGGAGATCATGGTGAAGTAAAACACGTCGAGCACGCTGACATGCCCATCGACGCTGTCGGCCAGCCCATCACGGTCCCACCAATGGATGAGAACCACGAGACCGATCAGCGCCAGCGCCGCTCCAAGGCGCAGGCTCAGATCCGCGTACCATGCCAGCGGGACGGCGCGCCGGAGCGGCTTGAATCTGCGCGAGCGTTTGCTGGGAAGTCTTACGGGATCGGCCATGGGCGTTGCGCGCGCTCTTACGTCTCGTAACGCTGAGCCAGGCTGGTGAGCGAGGCGTGATGCGTCAGGTCAAGCTGCAGCGGCGTCACCGCAACAAAGCCATCGGCGATCGCTTCGAGATCCGTGCCGTGATCGAGCGTGTGCTCAATCGCGTGGAGACCAAACCAGAAATAGCGGTGCCCGCGCGGGTCTTTGCCTTCGACGACGCTTCCGCGCGAATAATCGTGAAAGCCCTGTCTTACGATGCGGATGCCTTGGACTTCGCTGGCGGGGCGGGGCGGGAAGTTTACGTTTATGAGCGTGCGTTCATCAAAGGGCGCGTCGAGCAGCGGCTGAATCACTCTGGGGCCCCATTGGGCCGCCCCTTCGAACAATTCTGCATCGCCCGCGCTTATGGTCGCGGGGCCATAGACCTGTGAAAGCGCGATCGATCGGATCCCGGCGAGCGCGCCTTCGATCGCGGCGGAGACCGTGCCCGAATAGGTGATATCATCGCCAAGGTTCGCGCCGCGATTGACGCCGGAAAGGATAAGGTCGGGCGGGCTATCCAGGACTTCGCGCAGCGCCATCATGACGCTGTCGGTGGGCGTCCCGGTCACCGCAAAGCGGCGTTCTGCGAACTTTTGCAAACGCACCGGTCGGTTGAGCGTCAGCGAATGGCCCGCACCCGATTGCTCTTCGGATGGGGCGCACACCCAGATATCGTCCGAGAATTGCGCCGCGATCTCTTCGAGCACCGCAAGGCCGGGCGCGTGATAGCCATCATCGTTGGTGACGAGAATTCGCATTATTGGGTTGGCTCCAGTTTGGTCACACCGCCCATATAGGAATGGAGCGCTTCGGGCACGAGGACGCTGCCATCGCCC
>JBCCKJ010000324.1:0-2937 GCA_039027455.1 Pseudomonadota bacterium
CGCCGTCCACAATTGGGCGAAGGCTTTGGCTGCTGGAGAGCGCGGAGCGAACGCTCCGACCGGCTGGCGCTGGACAGCGCATTGCTCAATGGCGCTGGCCAGCGGCACGACGGGCCATTTGGGGTTCGCCTCGCGCGCCTCCCGGTGGAGTGTCCGTCGCATATCGATCATGGAGAAGACCGGCAGAATGGGAGGATGCCCCTTGCCCGCGCCCTTGACCTCTTCAACCACCAGATCGAGCGCCCTAGCCGAAAGCGGCGAGGGCGGAAGCGGGACAATGACGAGATCCGCTGCTCTCATGACCTGCGCGCTGATTTCGTTTAGGACGGGCGGACAATCGAACAGAATTCGGTCGTAGGACTTGGTCAGCGTCTCGGTCAGTTTCGCGAGGCGTTTCTTCTTGCCGAGCACGCTGAACTGGCGGTCCAGCGTGCGGATGCTCTCATCGGCGGGAAGCAGATGAAGGTTATCGTAGGCGGTCTTCTGGATCAGCTTTGTGGGCTCACGGTCCGCGGAAAAGACGCTCTCGGCGGTGCGCTTCTTCTTCGGATCCACACCAAGCAAGAAGCCTGAACCATTGGCGGCGTCGAGATCCCATAGAAGCGTTTGCCTCCGCGAAATTGTCGCGGCACACCAGGCAAGGTTGATGGAGAAAGTCGTTTTTCCGACCCCGCCTTTCACACTGTAGATCGCAATCGACGCCATCGCGCTTCTAAATCTCGCCTACTTGGGACGCTGTTCCCGCGCCCGAATTGTTACAATTTCATTACACTTCAATCGCACGCGACCAGCTTCAAAGCAAGCGCGCGTTGTTGGGTGTATCTTGCCGACACAATAGGTCAGTACGGATACAAAAAAGGCCGCCTTGGAGAGCGGCCTTTTGAGTGCACGCTGATCGCGCGCTTGTTTGGTAGTCAGCTTTAACCTTCGTAATCGGCCCCGATCGAGGTCGAACGAGTAGGAGCGGACGCGGTGATCCGCAGCGCTTCGGCCGACTGGCTGAGCGAACCGATTTCATCGGCGTCATCTTCATCATCGGGCAGGATTTTCTGGAGACCGGTCACGAGCGCTTCATTAAGCTCACGCGGCTTGATCGTCTGTTCGGCGATCTCACGGAGCGCTACAACCGGGTTCTTGTCGCGATCGCGATCAATCGTCAGTTCGCTGCCGCCCGAAATCTCGCGCGCACGCTGCGCGGCGAGCAGGACGAGGTCGAAACGGTTGGGAACCTTGTCGACGCAATCTTCAACGGTAACGCGTGCCATGCAGGGGCCTCTTTCAAACGAATTGTGCGGAAATCAGAAGCGCTGCAAATAGGTGCGACGAAGCGCAGAGTCAAGAAAATGCGCCCGATGTCTGCGACAGAATTAGTTGAATTCGCTCTCGTCATACTTCCAATTTGGCGAGGTAAACTTGGTGATCTCGCTTTGGAAGTGGAGCGGAACATTGCCCGTCGAACCGTGGCGCTGCTTGGCCACAATGAGAGAGGCCCTGTTCTTGAGCTCGAGGTATTTCTCCTCCCAGATCTTGTACTTCTCGACCACGTCGGCGCTGCTGGTTTCGGTCGGAAGATCAGGGCGAATGGCCTCATGGTAATAGTCGGCGCGGTAGATGAACCACACCATGTCGGCGTCTTGTTCGATGGAGCCCGATTCTCTCAGGTCCGAAAGCATAGGGCGCTTGTCGTCACGCTGTTCGACCGCACGGCTGAGCTGCGAAAGCGCGATGACGGGAACCGCCAGTTCCTTGGCGAGAGTTTTCAGGCCACGGCTGATCTCCGAAATCTCGTTGACGCGGTTGTCGTTCGCGCGCCCTGAACCTTGGAGCAGTTGCAGATAGTCAACCACGATCAATCCGATATCGTGGCGCCGCTTCAGCCGCCGGGCGCGATTGCGAAGCGCGGCGATGGTCAGGGCGGGCGTATCATCGATATATAGCGGCAGTTCTGCCAGACGCTGGCTGGCGAAACTGAGCTTCTGAAAATCGTCACGGCTCAGCTTACCCGAACGAAGGCTCTCCGAACTGATTTCCGCTTGCTCCGCCAACACACGCGTCGCCAACTGATCGGCGCTCATCTCCAGGCTGAAAAAGGCCGCCGGCGCCCCGTAATTGTGTTCGCCGCCATCTTTTTGCCAGCGCAAGTGCTCTTCGGCGCAATTGTAGGCGATGTTCATCGCGAGCGAGCTTTTGCCCATGCCGGGACGCCCGGCGAGGATCACGAGATCCGAGTTGTGCAGACCCGATGTTTTGGAATCGATGACGGAAATGCCGGTCGTCTTACCGGACAGACCACCACCGGAATTCATCGCCGCCTCGGCCATCTTGATCGCGGCGAGCGAGGCTTCGCGGAAGCTCGATGCCTCGTTGCCAGTTTCGGCGCCTTCGGCGACTTTGAACAAGTCCGCTTCGGCTTCGGCGATGCGATCCATCGGCTGCACATTTTCCGATGTGTCGAGAGCGCCTTCAACAAGACCCCTCCCCACGCTGACCAGCTCACGCAGAAGGGCAAGATCGTAGATCTGCTGCGCCAATTCATGCGGCGCCAGCAGGCCCGATCCGTTGGCGGTTAGTTTGGCGAGATAACTAGGGCCGCCCAGTTCCTTCAAAGCCGGATCCCCTTCGAACTGCGGGCGCAACGTCACTGGCGAGGCTGTGGCGTTGCGATCCACCGTCTTGAGGATTTTCTCGTAGATACGCTCATGGAGTGGCTCGAAGAAATGATGCGGCCTGATCGGCGTGCGCAGCTCCTCGATCACGCGATTGTCAATCAACACCGCGCCCAAGAAGGCGGCTTCGGCCTCCAGGTTAGATGGCAACTTACGCCCCGCTCCATCGGCATCTTTGGTATCATCGCTCGGGAACAAGAGAGTTTCTGTGTCATCCATAGCCAGTCTCGTTCGACCTTCGTTGCGGGAACTTCAAGAGGCAATTGGTCGA
>JBCCKJ010000325.1:0-2908 GCA_039027455.1 Pseudomonadota bacterium
AACGGTGGCGACGCTTTTGCCCAACCCCGGTTTGCTTGAAGAATTCGCCGATCCGTCCAAAGCGGTGCCGTTTGCTCGCATTTGCGCGCGCTATTTCCTCGAGGACTTCTTCCTGGAGGAGAACCAACTGCTGAAAAACGCCGACGCAATCGCCGATATTCCGGGCATCATCGTTCAAGGCCGTCACGACATCTGCACCCCTCCGGGAGCGGCGTGGGCGCTTAAGAAAGCTTGGCCCAAAGGCGAGCTCTGGATCGTTGACGACGCTGGCCATTCCGCGAGCGAACCAGGCATCGTCGATGGATTGGTGCGCGCGACCGATCATTTTGCGAAGAGTTGAAGCATGAGCGACGCCGCCAAAATCCTTGTCATCGACAATTACGACAGCTTCACTTTCAACTTGGTCCATTACCTTATGGAGCTGGGTGTTGATGTGCAGGTGGAGCGGAACGACGCGCTCTCCGCAGCCGAGGCGGTCAAGTCCAACGCGGTGGGGTTCCTGATATCGCCGGGCCCTTGCACGCCTAACGAAGCGGGCATCAGCCTCGATCTGGTCGCGGCGTGCGCCGACGCTGGGAGGCCGCTCCTGGGCGTGTGTCTGGGCCATCAGTCGATCGGGCAACACTTTGGCGGCACCGTTCAGCGCGGCGGATTGATGCACGGCAAAACCTCGCCCGTTACACATCATGGAACCGGCGTTTTCAAAGGCCTGCCCTCGCCATTCCAAGCCACGCGGTATCACAGCCTCGAAGTGGTCGATGTGCCCGACATCCTAATCGCCAACGCGCACGCAGCGACACCGGGTGTCGAAGAAACCAGCGTCATGGGCTTTCGCCACGCCGAATTGCCCATCCACGGCGTCCAGTTCCACCCCGAAAGCATCGCGACCGAGCATGGTCACGCCATGCTGGCCAACTTTCTCGCCGAATGCGGAGTGGACGCGCGGCTGCCGGACACCAATCAAGCGGAGCCCGCCGCGTGAGCGCCCTGCCCGATATCTCCACGCCATTGACCGAGACACAGGCCGAAACCGCGTTCGGCACGCTTTTGGATGGCGTTCCGAGCGAAAGCGAGATCGAACAGTTTCTCGTTCAGCTGAGCGAGCGCGGCGAGACGTCGAATGAAATAGCGGGCGCGGCGCGGGCCTTGCGCGCGCGCTTGATCCCTATCGACGCGCCTGAAAACGCGATTGATGTCTGCGGAACCGGGGGCGATGGGCACCACACCCTCAACGTTTCGACCGCGGTCAGTCTGGTCGTCGCCGCGTGCGGTGTTCCGGTGGCCAAACACGGCAACCGCGCGGCCTCTTCGAAAGCGGGCGCGGCGGATACGCTGGAAGCGCTAGGCCTTGATATGGACGCCGCCGGGCGCACGGCTGAGAAAACTCTGGCGGAAATCGGCATTTGTTTCCTCTTCGCCAAGAACCACCACCCGGCAATGGGGCGCATTCAACCGATCCGGCTCAAGATCGGAAAGCGCACTATCTTCAACTTGATGGGACCGCTTTCGAACCCCGCAGGCGTCAAAAGCCAGCTTATCGGCATAGCACGGCCCGCTTATGTGCCGATCTACGCAGGCGCGCTCGCCAAACTCGGGACGGGACGCTCCCTCATCGTCTCCGGTGACGAAGGGCTTGATGAACTTAGCCTTGCGGGCGGCAACGAGGTGGCGATTGTGACGGAGAACGCTTTTGCCATGAGCCGCCTTGCCCCGGACGACGCCGGTTTGCCCAACGCACCGATCGACGCCATCCGCGGGGATGACGCCGCTTTCAACGCCGGCGCGCTCAAAAGACTGCTCGATGGTAAGGCTGGTCCGTATCGCGACGCGGTGCTCTTTAACGCGGCGGGTGCGCTTGATGTGGCTGGCGTCGGTGAGAACTGGGTTGAGCGCGTCAGCGTGGCCGCCGAGGCGCTCGACAGTGGCCGCGCACGCGATCTGCTCGCGCGTTGGATTGAACTGGCAGTTTGAACCGATGAACAAGCTTCAGGAAATCTGCGCCTACAAAATTGACGAAGTGGCTGAGCGCAAGGCCGCGCGAGCTATCGCGGACCTTGAAGAGGCCGCCATCGCTCAATCCGCTCCTCGTGGTTTCGAAGCCGCGCTGCGTCACACGGCGCAATCGCGCTTTGCACTGATTGCGGAAATCAAGCGCGCCAGCCCGTCCAAAGGCCTGATCCGCGACGACTTCCATCCAGCCAACCACGCCATGGCGTACGAAGCGGGCGGCGCGGCCTGCCTCTCGGTGCTGACCGACGCGCCTTCTTTCCAAGGTCACGAAGACTATCTGGTAGCCGCGCGCGAGGCGTGCGCGCTGCCCGTGCTGCGCAAGGACTTCATGGTCGATCCTTGGCAATGCCTCGAGGCGCGAGCGCTTGGCGCCGACGCGATCCTGATCATAGTCGCCGCGTTGGAAGACGCCGCCATGACCGAAATCGAGGCCGCCGCGACCGAACTTGGAATGGACGTTCTGGTCGAAGTTCACGACGAAGCGGAACTCGAGCGCGCGCTTACTTCGCTTCGCTCGCGTCTAATCGGTGTGAACAACCGCGATCTTAAAACCTTCACCACCTCGCTCGAAACCACGGAGCGGCTCGCCAAGCTCACACCTGAGGACGCGCATGTCGTGGGCGAAAGCGGGATCAACACACACGCCGATCTCCAGCGTCTCTCGAAATCGGGCGTCAACACGTTCCTTGTGGGCGAAAGCCTTATGCGTGAGCGCGACGTCGCCGCCGCGACGCGCGCCTTGCTCGAAGGGTAACGGGCGGAGCGTTGTCCTACAGGCCCGAACTATGGCAGGAGGGTCGGATGATTGCACGTTTCACCTTATCCCTTTCGGCTCTCTCAAGACGGCCTTTGGGGACGGCCCCGTTTTCTACGCCAAGACCGTGTAACACGCGGTCCA
>JBCCKJ010000326.1:0-2839 GCA_039027455.1 Pseudomonadota bacterium
CCCCCTGGTTGTCGGACTGACGACGGCGCCTGAGCGATTGGTACAAATTCGGCGCAACCGTCTCTTGTCGCTCAACGAGGGCACGGAAACGGCCTATGTCGACAACGATAAGGTCAAGGAAGAGCTTCATTTCGCGCGGCGCATGTTTGCGGACAACGGTTGGCCCGTGATCGATGTCACGCGTCGCTCAATCGAGGAAAGCGCGGCCGCCATTATTCGTCTCGTGCAGGACCGTCGGCGGCCTCAGAAGCCAGCCGATGACGGTGTGGCAAAGCCCATATGAGCGCATCAAAGCTGGTCCTAGCGTCAAAGTCGGCCTCCCGCCGCGTTATGCTCGACGCCGCTGGCGTCTCTTACGAGGCAATCCCGGCCGATATTGATGAGCGCGCGATTGAAGCGAGTTTGAAGGGAGCAACCGCGCCCGAAATTGCCGAAGCGTTGAGCGTCGCAAAGGCGGCTGCTCTCGCTTCATCCAATTCCGACTGGCTGGTGTTGGGAAGCGACTCGTTGGTCGTCGTCGACGGCAAAAGGTTCGATAAACCGATGAGCCGCGAAAACGCAGAGGAGCATCTGCGTTTCTTTTCGGGCAAACCGCTTGAACTGCACAGCGCCGCCGCGTTGGTGCGAGGAAACACGTGCGTCTGGAGCACGCCTTCAAAAGCGCTTCTTCACGTCCGCGACCTGTCTGACGTGTTCATTGAGGACTATCTCAGTAAAGAATGGCCGGAGGTGAGCTTCACGGTCGGCGTCTTTCGTATTGAGGCGATGGGTGTCCAGCTGTTTGATCGGATCGAAGGCGACCAGTTCACCATTTTGGGCATGCCTCTGCTCGCGGTCCTTGAGGCTCTGCGCGAGGAAGGAGTCCTTCTCGCATGACAGGGCGCGGCTACGCTCAAGTGATTGGCGACCCTATTGCTCAGTCCAAATCGCCGCTGATCCATAGGTTCTGGCTCGAGAAGCTGGGAGTTGATGCGGGGTATACCGCCGAACACGTTTTGTCGGATGGCTTAGAAGAGTATCTGGAGGGCGCCGGCCAGGACTCGCTGTGGCTGGGTTGCAATGTAACGATGCCGCATAAGCAGGCAGTTATCCCTCACCTGCAATCCATTGATGATATTGCCTCCCGCATCGGCGCTGTGAACACGATCTATGCTTCTTCCGAAGGTTCTTTGCTCGGGACAAACACGGACGCGGCTGGATTTCTAGAACCCCTGCGCCAAGAGCTTGAGCAGAAGCACTACTTTCGCATGGCTCGCATTTTGGGCACCGGAGGGGCCGCTCGGGCGATCGTAAGAGCGCTGTATGGTGAGGGCTTCACTTTGGTCCTAGCGGGTCGCAATCCGGCCAAGGCGCGCGCCCTGCTCGATGAGTTGGCGCCCAATGGGGAACATCACGCTGTCCATTTGGAGCACTTCGCAGCGCCGACAGACTTTGAGTTTGACGACCGAGAGGGTTGCCTCGACCTTCTGGTCAACGCGTCGCCTCTTGGAATGGAGGGCCAGCCACCAATAGCTTTCGATTGGAGCCATGCACCACCACGGTCAATCGTCTATGATATTATTACCAATCCGGTGAGGACGACATTTCTTACCTCGGCTAGCGAGCGGGGCTTTCGGACCGTGGATGGGTTGTCCATGCTCGTGGGTCAGGCGGCTGTCGCGTTTGAGAAGTTCTTTGGCACGCCCGCGCCGCGTGAACACGACGCGGAGCTCCGAGAGAGGCTGTTGGCATGACTGAGAGCGCTTCGCGCCCCCTCATCATCGGACTCACCGGTTCTATAGGGATGGGAAAGTCGACCGTGGCGGCGATGTTCCTAGATCTAGGTGTTCCGGTGTTCGACGCGGATGCCGAGGTTAGAGCGATGCAAGGTCCGGATGGCGATCTGTTGCCCGCGATTGAAGCGGCGTTTCCGGGCTCAACGGGAAAAGACGGCGTCAACCGCGAGGCTCTAGGCAAACTTGTCTTTGGCAACCCAGAGAAGCTTCGCCAACTGGAGGCAATTGTTCACCCCGCTGTCGGTGAGAAACGCGCTCAGTTTCTCGCGTCGAACGCCGACAAAGCCATACTCGTGTTCGACATCCCGCTGTTGTTTGAGGGCGGGGGCGAAAAAGCGGTCGACAAAGTTGTCGTTGTGTCCGCGCCACCTGAGACGCAGCGCGAACGGGTTCTGGCAAGACCGGGCATGACCGAGGAAAAATTTGAGCATATCCTTGGCCTTCAAACCCCCGACGAGACGAAACGCGCCAAAGCTGATCACCTTATCGATACCGGGATAACCCTCGAGGAAACTCGCGCACAAGTGCGCCAACTTGTCGCTAATCTTCAGGCAGTTTGAAGACGCGCCCAGATGGGTGTGGTGGACCCTTGCGAACTGGGCCGAATGAGCGGATAGTGCACTCAATGAGAGAAATTGTCTTCGACACCGAAACCACCGGCCTTGATCCCAAGACAGGCGATCGAATGGTGGAAATCGGCTGTGTGGAAATGATTGGCCGCGTCGCGACAGGCGAAACCTTCCACGCTTACTACAATCCTGAACGTGATATGCCGATAGAGGCTGAGAACGTGCACGGCCTCTCGTCCGCTTTCCTCTCGACTAAGCCCTTGTTCGCGCAAGGCGTGGAAGCCTTGATGGAATTCCTCGGGGACTCACCTTTAGTCGCGCACAACGCCGGCTTCGATTTTGGTTTCCTTAACACCGAACTCGAACGGCTGGGCCGTGAACCGGTAAGTTATGATCGAATGATCGACACGGTGGCGATCGCGCGCAAGAAGCACCCGGGCGCAAAGAATTCTCTTGATGCCTTATGCACGCGCTACGGTGTGGATCGATCGCACC
>JBCCKJ010000327.1:0-2794 GCA_039027455.1 Pseudomonadota bacterium
GTCAATCGAGCACCTCCAAGAGACGTTCACCCGCTCCACCGGCTGGCCAAACGCCGAGCTGACCGATGCGGACGCGATCGCCGATATGGAGCGCGAGCAGGCCCGGTTCGAGGCGCGCGAGAGCTTTGCCTACGCGGTGCTCACCCCTGACGGTTCGCGCGAGCGCGGCTGCGTCTATGTCTATCCCGGCGTCGGCGAATACGACGCGGTGGTGCGATTGTGGGTCACCAAGGCGGAATACGACGAGGGCTTCGATGAGGAATTGTACGCCTGGACCCAAAGCTGGATCGCGAGCGAATGGCCGTTCACCAATGTGGCCTATCCCGGACGCGCGATCGCTTGGGAAGAGTGGGACGCGCTTACCAAAAGCGACGTGGATACATGATCAAGGCGCACCCAAGGTCAGCGTTCAATCTTCATAGACAAAGCTGATCTGGTCCGCGCTTTCGACCCACACCCAGGGTTGATAATAGCCCAGTTCGTATTCGCCGCGCTTGTTGGTTTCGCGCGGGCGCAGACCCGACCCGGAATCAATCCACTGAAGGCGCACATCGCCTTCGACCAGAATACGGCGGCCCGAGAGCCTTTGCATCATCGTGAACATATTGGGATCGGCCAGTCCCGGGCGGCGGCAACCTTTCACCTGAATGGCGCCATCGACAATATCGCCGCCGCCGCACGCCCGCGCGCGTCGGAGCAGATCGTTCAGGACATCTTCGGAAAACGCGATCGTGAGCGTACCGAACTCGGCGTAGTCTTGTTTGGAGTTGATGAAGAAAAGTCGGTTGAGATTGCCAAACAGGCTGCGCCCACCGCTGCGCACATCGAGCAGAAAACGCCCCGCTCGCTGTTCGCCCGCGCCAGCGGCAAAGGCCATCGCCACCGCCTCGGTCGGGGTGAGACAGCCGGGCGTGCATTCGACCAGATCCTCACGCGCAGCCACCAGCGCGCCTTCAGTCTCTTTCAGTCCGGCGAGGCGGCGCTCAACTGCGCTTGCGCCGCCGATGGCCATATCCCGCGGCTCGGCCGAAAGGGCCGTTCCAGCGGACAAACACATCAAGGGCCAAAGCACGCGCAGCATCAAAACGCTCATGAAAATCAAACGGGGTTTATCGCAAGCTTTTTTCCACCAACACACGCACGCCTGAACCGGCCCTGAGCGCGCAAGCGTCTGGAATTGCAGGGCAAGGTTCCAGATACCTGCCCAACCACCTCAATCGAAAGGCTTACTTGACGTGGAGGCGCGTCTAGCCGACATTACATCAATCTCGGTCTTTCGGAGTCGGACGAGTCGGAAGGCTAAGAGGGAATTCGGTGACAGCGGTTTGGACGCCGCTCATTCCGAAGCTGCCCCCGCAACTGTAAGCGGAGAGCGGCGAAGCCAGATGGACCATGGGGATGGATCGGCCCATGACTGTTTGGGACGCCGCGTCGACCCGCAAGCCAGGAAACCTGCCGAGATAACATAAGACCGCGGACGGGGGTTTTCTGCCGGGTGTTGATGGGATCATAGGCCGTTTCGGCCTCCACGATACCGTGCGCCTTCATCCTGTTTCGGGAGGACGGGAATGGTGTTGGAATACAAGGAACACAATACGCAAACGAGCGGCCCGATCGCGTGCCTGACTTATAAAAGCCGCGCCGCCGCTGAACCAAGCGAACCCGAGCTGAACTCATTGGTTCAGCAAGCTCGCCATCGCAATCACAAGCACGGCGTTACCGGCATGCTCCTGTATGAAAACGGGCGGTATGTGCAAACGCTGGAAGGGCCGCCGCAGGGTCTCGATACAATCTGGTCGTCCATCCAGAAGGACGAAAGACACAACGATATCGAAGTGCTGACGCGGCATTTGGTGACCAGCCGTCTGTTTTCGGACTGGGACCTTATGCTCTATCGCAAGATGGATCAGGCGCCGCCCTCGCTCCTGCAGAAGAGCAAGCGAAAGAGCCAGATCAGCCAGCACATTCCCACCCTTGTGAAGCATGCGCTCGAAGCTGACGAAGCCAAGCTCAACGAGCTGATGGCGCGCCTCGCCGAGAAAGGCTGGGACGGCGATGCCATGGTGCGCGACCTGCTCGAACCCGCCGCGCGCGCCATGGGCGATGCCTGGCTGGCGGACGAATGCAGCGAGTTCGATCTGACGCTGGGCCTGGGTATGCTGCAAATGGCGGGCCACGCGGTGCGCTATCGCAAAGACCCCGCAGATATTCGCGACACGCGCTATACGATCTTGCTCGCGTCCGCGCCGGGCGAGCCGCATATGTTTGGACCAACGCTTCTGGCCGATCAGTTCACCGACGCGGGCTGGGCGGTCGAGCTGGTGTTCCCGGATAGCAACGAAGCGCTGCAAAATCAGCTCAACGATCAGCAACCCGACGCGGTCGATATCGCGCTGTCCGACGCGCTGCCCCGGCAGAACAAGGTATCAAAGCTGCGCGAAACGGTGGAACAATCGCGCTGGTCGGTGTCAGAGCACCCTCTGGTGGTCTCAGTCGGAGGCCGGTTGTTCGCGGAAGCCGTCGCAACCGCCGAGCAAGTGGGCGCGGATCACGCTCGAAGGAGTCTCGCCGGCACGAGGCTTAGCCTGAGCGAACTGGTTAAGCAAACGCGCGCGCAGAGCGAGAACTAGCCCTAGCCAGCTTTAAGGCCGCTCCGTTTACTGTCCGTATCCGGGGCAAGGTCCGCAGCTTCGGAAAGGTGCTCCAGCATGGCATCGAAGTGGGTGTTGGCGTTACGATTGGCAATGAAATGGAAGGCCAGCGGCGCTAGAAGAAGTAGCGGAAGAACAATCCA
>JBCCKJ010000328.1:0-2773 GCA_039027455.1 Pseudomonadota bacterium
GCGACGGTCGACTTTTTTAAGCTGATCGGATTGGAAGAGGTGCGCCGGTTCGATGTGGAAGCGGGGCGCTTCACGCTGATCTTTCTTGCAGCGCCCGGTGAGGAAGGCGTCGCCGAGGTTGAGCTTACCTATAATTGGCCGCCGGAAGATGGGGTGGAACCCGAGCAGTATGATGGCGGGCGCAACTTCGGTCACCTCGCCTATCGGGTCGACAATATCTACGACACGTGCGCCGCGCTGGCTGAAGCTGGCCATACGATCCACCGGCCGCCTCGCGATGGATATATGGCTTTTGTGAAATCACCGGACGGGATTTCCGTCGAGCTTTTGCAAGAGGGTAAGCTTGAACCTGAAGAGCCTTGGGCCAGTATGGAGAATACCGGGACCTGGTAAGGTCTAGGTCGGCACGTTGCCCGTGTCGTCGCAGTCTTGTGGAGGGTGCGACGTCGTCAGCCGAAGCACAATATACCCAAAGATGGCCGAAATCGCGGAGCCCATAAGAATACCGATCTTGGCTTCTTCTTTAAGGATCGGCAGCGTCGGGAAGGCGAGCTCCCCTATGAAAAGGCTCATAGTAAACCCGATCCCACACAGGATGCACACGCCCCATATCTCGGCCCAACTGGCGTTGGCGGGTCGCGGCGCGAACCCGGTTTTGTCAGCCAAGACCACGGTCGAAAAGATGCCCGCCTGTTTGCCGATTACCAAACCTCCAGCGACGGCAATCGGCAGCGGATCCACGAGATTCTGAAGGGTCATACCTTCGAACACCACTCCCGCGTTCGCGAAGCCGAAGATGGGCACAATCAAGTATGAGCTCCAAGGCGCTAAGCCGTGCTCTAACTTGCTTAGCATGGGGTCGCCGTTGGCTTTTGTCAGCGGGATAGTGAACGCCGCCAACACCCCTGCAATCGTCGCGTGCACCCCGGTGTTCAGGACGCAGTACCAAAGCACGACGCCCAAAAGCAGATAGGGCCAATAGGCGCTCACCCGTATGCGATTCAAACCGAACATGATCGCCAGCACCACAGCCGAGGCTCCGATCCATGTCAGGAAATAGCTGAGCGAACCGATCTCGGTGTAGAAAATTGCGATCACAAGAATCGCGCCAATGTCATCCACGATGGCAACGGTGAGAAGAAACAGCCGGAGCGACGCGGGCACGCGGCTCCCCAAGAGGCCAAGCACGCCCATCGCAAAGGCAATGTCGGTGGCCGCCGGAATGGCCCATCCTCGCGTGTATTCGCCCCCGCCAGACGCCAGCATGTAGACGATCGCGGGCGTAATCATTCCTGCGATCGCGGCCACCATTGGGAGTCTGCGAGCGGCTGGGTTTGCAAGGCTTCCGCTAACCACTTCGCGCTTCACCTCAAGCCCTACGACGAAGAAGAACACCGCCATCAAGGCATCGTTGATCCACAAATGAAGATCATCAAGCTTCGCGATCGGTGTCCATGGCAAGTGGCCATAAAACAGCTGCTTGTATTCAGAGGCGTAGGCCGAGTTCGCTGCGAGCATGGCCGCAGCGGCCACAAGAATTAGGAGCACGCCAGCAGAAGAATCGCTGACAAAGAGTGTGCGCACAGGAGCAAAGAAAGCCTTTGCCGGCGACCGGGTGCGTGCGGGCTTCTCTGTCATGCTGGGCGCTTCCATTCAGAATTGTTGAGTCAGTTGCAAGTCGAATTGCCGCGCGTTACGTCTATTTCTCAACAACCAAGGGACCAGCTTGGGTTTGGGGCAATACGATTCTTGGCATGTGCTGGCGCTGTTCCAGCACGAATTGCTTTTGTTCGCCGGGGTGTTTTTCCTGATCGGCGCCTTGGATGATGTCTTGGTCGATGTCATTTGGTTGTGGTTGAAATCCAGTGGCAAAGCGAAGGTTCGCGAGGTGGCGCGGGACGCGCTTGTGAAACGCCCGCTCAACGGTCCGGTCGCAGTCTTTGTTCCAGCGTGGCAGGAATCGGCGGTGATCGGCGCAACGATTGGCCACATGCTCAAGGTCTGGCCTCAAAGCGATTTGCGCCTCTACGTGGGATGCTATCGAAACGATCCGGAAACGATCGAAGCGGCAATGCGCGTGGCCGGGGCTATGGCCCGCCAAGACAGACACCGCCTTCGCATAGTCATCCATGATCGCGATGGCTCCAGCACAAAGGCCGATTGCCTCAACCGACTGCATCAGGCCCTTCGCGATGATGAGCGCCGCAGCGGACATCTATTTGGTTGCGTTGTCTTCCATGACGCCGAAGACATGGTCGATCCGGGCGGCCTCACATTGCTTGATGAGGCTATTGCGGGCGGTGCAGACTTCGCGCAGCTTCCTGTCGAGCCTCTCGTTCAATCAACCAGCCGATGGCTTGGCAACCACTATTGCGAGGAATTTGCCGAGGCGCATGCGAAGGGCATGGTGGTCCGGAACGCCTTGGGCGCAGCTCTTCCGGCCGCCGGGGTTGGCTGTGCGGTGTCCCGGCGGGCGCTGCATCACCTTGCGCGCCAACGGCTCGATTTCACCCCGTTCGAAGCGGAATCGCTTACCGAAGACTATGAACTCGGCCTCTCGGTCGCCGCAATGGGCGGAGAATCGCGGTTCATTCGCGCTCGAGCGGAGGATGGCACGTTCGTGGCGACACGGGCCTACTTCCCATCCACCCTTTCCAGCGTGGTTCGGCAAAAGACCCGTTGGGTGCATGGGATCGCGCTGCAAGGTTGGGATCGTGTGGGCTGGACGGGCGGTGCGCTCGAGACGTGGATGCGCGCGCGCGATCGTCGTGGA
>JBCCKJ010000329.1:0-2771 GCA_039027455.1 Pseudomonadota bacterium
CATTGGCGGCAATGGCGGGATCAAGGTGCGCGTAACCGACCTGCTCACGCGGGTGGATACCGAGGAAGAGGCGTTGGAGATGAGCGCGGCTTTCATCCAGCTTTATCGCGAAGACGCGTGGTATCTGGAACGCACCGCTCCTTGGGTAGAACGCAAAGGTCTCGACTGGGTGAAGTCCCAGCTATTCGATGATCCGGCGACGGTCCCCGCGCTCGCTGAGCGCTTCCGCTACTCGCAAAGCTTTAGCCAGGACGATCCCTGGGCCCAGCGCGCCGATGGAGATCGCTCTGATCTGCACAGCCATGTCGGGAGCATAGGAGCTGGGCCGCCCGCTGATGGCGCGATCAAAGCCGTGGAGCCAGCCGAATGAGCGGTACGCAACAAGACTGGGTCAACATTTGCGAGACCACTGCCATCGAGCCTGGCATGGCCGGTACCGTGCCTGTGAAAGGTGCCGATGAGATCGCAATTTTCCACACAATCGGCGGTGAATTCTACGCGCTTGTAAACAAGTGCCCGCACAAGGGTGGGCCGCTGAGCCAGGGTATTGTTCACGGCGACAGCGTGTCGTGCCCACTGCACAATTGGCGCATTTCCTTAAAGTCGGGAGAGGCCTTGGGCGAGGATGAGGGGTGCACACCCACCATCCCGCTCAAGGTTGAAGGCACAAGCGTTTTCCTCGACCGGGCGGCCATAATGGCGCGGCAGGCTGTGTAAGGACGCGGCTGCGTGGCCTTGATCAAAACCACTTGCGCGTATTGCGGCGTTGGCTGCGGCATCACCGCCAAGGTGACCGGGGGGCGCTCAGTCGAGATCGCGGGCGACAAAGAGCACCCGGCCAATCATGGTGCTTTGTGCTCCAAAGGCACCCATTTGGGCGAGACGGTTGGTCTTCAGGGTCGTTTGCTTGACCCGATGATCGGCGATGAAGCGGTGTCTTGGGAAAAGGCTACTGCCGAAGTCGCAAGCCGTATGAAGTCCTGCATTGAAGAGCATGGCCCTGATAGCGTCGCCTTCTATGTCTCAGGGCAACTGCTAACTGAAGACTATTATGTCGCGAACAAGCTGATGAAGGGCTTCATCGGCAGCGGAAACATCGATACGAATTCAAGGCTTTGCATGGCGAGCGCGGTCGCCGCGCATAACCGCGCGTTTGGCGAGGATATCGTCCCGTGCACCTACGAAGATATCGATTATGCGGACGTGATCCTGCTGGTAGGGTCCAACACTGCCTGGTGCCATCCGGTTATCTGGCAGCGGATCGAACGGGCGCGCGAGGAGAACGGCACTAAGCTTGTCGTCATTGACCCACGCCGCACCGAAACCGCCGAACGCGCGGATCTGCATATACCTGTGGAGCCCGACGGCGATGTCGCCTTGTTCGACGCCTTGCTCGCCGCGCAGGACATTGACACTAACGCGGTCAATTCTGTGTGCGAGGTGCCGGAGGGGTTCTGGGAAACGCGTAGCTTGATACATGGCATTGACCCCGTGCTGTTTGCCAAGCTCAACGATCTTGTAATGTCGTCAGAGCACCTTCTCACGCTATTCAGTCAAGGTGCCAATCAGTCGCGTTCTGGGACGGACAAAGGCAACGCAATAATCAATCTGCATTTGGCGACCGGGCAGATCAATCGACGCGGGGCAGGGCCCTTCAGCATTACTGGTCAGCCTAACGCGATGGGTGGGCGCGAAGTGGGCGGTCTGGCCAACACTCTCGCATGCCATCTCGGCTTTTCTGAGGAGGAGCGCGCCGCGGTTTCCGAGTTTTGGGCGTCCGAAACCGTCGCCTCTGGACCAGGCCTTAAGGCGGTCGATCTGTTTGAGGCGGTGCTCGCGGGCCAGATCAAATTCGTGTGGGTCATGGCGACAAACCCGGCGGTCTCAATGCCAAATGCGTCGCGCGTACGAGACGCTTTGAAAAAATGTGAGACGGTGGTCGTGTCGGATGTGCTTGAAGACACGGACACAGGGCGTTTTGCGCATATCCGTTTGCCAGCGCTCGGTTGGGGCGAAAAGGACGGAACCGTCACCAATTCGGATCGCACCATAAGCCGCCAACGCGCGCTGTTCCCACCCCCGGGGCAGGCGCGAAGCGATTGGCGTATTGTCGCCGATGTTGCTGCTGAGATGGGTTTTGGGAGCGCGTTCGATTTTGCTAACCCAGCCAGTGTGTTCCGCGAATACGCCGCCATGACGTCACTGGCGGTGCGACAGGGCAAGAAGCTGAACCTAACGAATTGGGCAGACGTTTGCGATCAGGCTTACGAGGATATGCAACCCTTTCGTTGGGGAGGTGAGCATCCGCTCAGTGGTGGAGCGTCCACGCCGTCGGGAAAGGCGCAACTGGTCGCTGTGAGCGCGCCCTTTGTGCGCACCGCATCGGAAGAGTTCCCAATGCGGCTCAACACCGGGCGATATCGTGATCAGTGGCACACGATGACCCGAACGGGATATGCTCCGAAACTAGCGCACCACCGCCGCGAGCCCCTAGTTGAAATCCATCCCGAAGACGCGGCTTTGCATGGCATTCGGAATGGAGATTTATGCAAGGTCGCAACGCCATTGGGCGCTAGCCTGTATCGCACCTCGCTAAGTTTGGGGCAGCAACGCGGCGCTGTGTTTGTGCCCATGCATTGGACGGATATGACCGCGTCAAACGCCGCAGGCCGCACGGGTCGCTTGGCGAGCCCCGAGACAGATCCGTTTTCTGGTCAACCCGGATTCAAAGACACTATAGCCGCTATCGAAGCGATCCATCCGGTCTGGCG
>JBCCKJ010000330.1:0-2758 GCA_039027455.1 Pseudomonadota bacterium
ACCATTGGTGGCCGTTCGGGCTCGTGACCGGGTTATCGTTGCCAAGGTCGTAAAAACGCTCTCCGGTTTGCGGGCAAGTGCGTTTTGTTCCCCACTCTGGCTTAGGCATGTGTGTGTTCCTTGTTGAGCCTGCGTCGCGAGGCAGGCGATAGGTGCGGGCAAGTAATGGTGCCGGTCTTTATGGGAATCAAGCACCCACAGCCCGGGAAAGGCGCGCGCCTTGCCAGAAGGGGGGAGCGCTGTCAAAGACCGCGATCGCATGACGAGCCACACTTTCCAACAAAGCGGTCCACTGACAGGGACGTTGCGCGTGCCCGGTGACAAATCGATCAGTCACCGCGCCTTGATGTTTGCTGGTCTTGCCGTCGGGCAGAGCCGGATTTCAGGGCTGCTCGAAGGCGAGGATGTGCTGGCGACCGCCGCCGCCATGCGCCAGCTGGGCGCCGATGTCGAACGGCTTGGCGATGGCGAATGGCGCGTGCACGGAGCCGGGCTTGGCAGCCTGCTCGAGCCGACACAGGCTCTCGACATGGGCAATTCGGGCACGTCGACACGCTTGCTGATGGGACTTCTCGCGAGCCACGGATTCACCGCCATGTTCACCGGCGATGCGAGCCTTTCAGGCCGCCCGATGAACCGTGTGATCGCACCGCTTTCGCAGATGGGCGCCGCGTTCGAGGCGTCGCGCGGGGGCACTCTTCCGCTTATGCTGAAGGGCGCCCTCCCCGCCATTCCGATCCGGTATCGACTGCCCGTCGCAAGCGCGCAGGTGAAGAGCGCTGTCTTGCTTGCCGGATTGAACACGCCGGGCACAACCACCGTCGTAGAGCCCGTCGCCACACGCGATCACACCGAGCGGATGCTGACCGGGTTTGGCGTGGACCTCACTATTGATGTCGAAGACGGCGAACGCACGATTTCGGTCCATGGCGAGGCGGATTTGACCCCGTGCGATGTCGTCGTTCCGGGTGATCCGTCGTCCGCCGCCTTCTTTATCGTCGCCGCGCTGATTGTGCTGGGCAGCGATCTTTTGATCGAGAATGTCGGCCTTAACTCCACGCGCGCCGGCATCGTCACCGTGCTGCGCGACATGGGCGGCTCAATTGAAGAGATGAACCCGCGCGAAGTGGGCGGTGAGCCGGTGGCGGACCTGCGCGTGCGCCACTCGGCGCTGAAGGGTGTCGAGGTTGATCCCGCGCTCGCGCCCAGCATGATTGACGAGTTTCCCGCGCTGTTCGTCGCCGCCGCGCTGGCGGACGGAACCACGCGCACCAGCGGGCTCGACGAACTGCGCGTGAAGGAAAGCGACCGACTGGCTGCGATGGCCAGCGCGCTCTCCAGCGTTGGCGCGCGCGTCGGCGAGGAACAGGATGGCCTCACAATCGAAGGCACCGGCGGCGAGCTGTTGCGCGGCAGTGCCAACGCCCCGGTCGAAACGCACCTCGACCACCGCATCGCGATGTCGATGGCGGTTGCAGGCCTTGCGAGCCGCGATGGCGTGGAGATCGACGACACCGCGCCGATTGGGACCAGCTTTCCTACCTTTATGGAACTTCTCGAAAGCGCCGCCTCGTGAGCGACCCCGCTGCCTGTGAGCGACCGACCGCATGATCTCACGCGCTTTGCTTCGTCGGCTTCTGGCCGCTCTGGTTCTTGTGAGCTTTGCGATCGGCTCGGTGCTGTTCTGGAACAATGGCCGCTTTGACCTCATCCAGCTTACGTTCAACGCTCTGGTCGCTGTGATCGGCTTTGTCTGGCTGCACCGGCGCTGGCGGGCCAAAGAACGCGCGGCGATGACCCCAAAGAAGGTGAAGGACATCTTTTCATGAGCGCCCGATTGGCACGAATCTTCGCCGCTCTTTTGGCCCTGTTTGTGATCGCATCTCCGCTCAGCGCCAACGAACCCGCGCCCTTTTCCGACCCCGACCGCGAGTTGATGGTCCCCGTCGAGGGAGGGCGCGTCTATGTCCGCATCAACGGCGAAGTGGACGACGCCGGAAAAGCGCCGGCAATTTTCATCCATGGGGGGCCCGGCGGCAACCACACCGCGTTCGCCGCCATGCTGGGGTTGGCCAAAGACCGCCCGATCATCCTCTACGATCAACTGGGCAGCGGTAAGTCCGAGCGTCCTGACAACCCCGAAAACTGGCGCGTGGAACGCTTTGTCGAAGAGTTGGAAGCCGTGCGCGCCGCGGTGGGCGCGGAAAAGCTGCACCTTGTTGGCGTAAGCTGGGGGGCGGCGCTGGCGCTTGAGTACTCCGCCCAATACCCCGAGCGCGTGGCTTCGACCGTTTTAGGCGGCACCTTCATATCCACGCCGCACTGGCTGACCGACGCCAACCTTCTCGTGCTGGACCTTTCCAGCGAACAACAAAAAACGCTCGCAGCGTGCGAAAGCGAAGATCCACCCGAGGGCGACATTTGCGATCAAATCTTCGACCGCATCTATTCGCGCTATTACACGCGCCCCGATTACGGGGACGCCTTGCGCGAATACCGCAAGACGTATGGCGGCCAAGGGGGCAACCGTCTCATCTACACCTCGATGTGGGGGCCAAGCGAATTCAGCTCGACGGGAAGTCTGCGCACCTACGACGCAACGTTGAAACTTCGGGAGCTTGACGGCGACAAGGTGCTGTTTCTGATCGGCCAGTACGACAGCGCTCGGATTGACACCGTGCAGGAGTTTGTGGCCCTTGCGCCCGGTGCAGAGCTCGCCGTGGTGCCTGGAGGCGGACACAGCTTTTTGCTCGATCGC
>JBCCKJ010000331.1:0-2745 GCA_039027455.1 Pseudomonadota bacterium
AAAGACCGCATCGCGGACACGATGGCGGACTTCCTCAGGCGTAATTTTCTGACGCCCTCGGTCGTCGCGCGGCGCATGTCGGGTATGAACATCGCGCGCGCGATTGGCGATTTCCTTGTCGACACGCCGGACAAAAGCGCGAACGACACCCGCTCTCGTATCACGGCGGGCGCGGCGGAAATGCTCGCCGAAATCCTCGAATCGCTCGACCCCGATCGGCTTGGGAATCAGGTGCGGGCTGGATTGGCCGGCCAGATCCACAAACTCGAAGTGTCGCCGCTGGCGGGCCGCATGCTCGAAAGCATGATGACCGACAAACAGCATCAGCCTCTCATCAATGGCTTTATCCGGTGGGCTGGCCTGACGCTGGAAGACAACGAAGACACGGTGAAGGACGTCATCCACAAACGCGCCAACGCGGTGATGCGCTGGACGGGCCTCGACGAACGCATTTCTGCAAATGTCCTCGACGGGCTCTACAAGCTGCTCGCCGAGGTTTTGGTCGATCCCGATCACCCGATCCGCTTCAAGATCGAAGAAGGCCTGCAAAACCTCGCGCATGACCTGCAAGACGATCCCGAAACGCGCGAGCGGGTCGAAGACATGAAGCGCGAACTGGTCGAGAACCCGGCCGTGGGCGAATGGTGGATGGGCGTGTGGGAGCGCCTGCGCCGATCGCTGATAAGCCGCGCGCGGTCTGCGGATACGCAATTGGGCAACGATATGCGCATTGCGCTGGTGGATCTGGGCAAGGCTCTGAAGCAGGATCAGCGCCTACAAGAACAGATCAACCGCTTCGCGCGGCGCACCGCCGCGGGTGTGGCAACGCGTTACGGCTCCGAGATCGTCACGCTTGTGTCGGAAACGGTCAAACGCTGGGACGCCACCACAATTACAGGCCGGATCGAAAACGCGGTGGGCCGCGATCTTCAGTTTATTCGGATTAACGGGACTCTGGTTGGCGGCCTCGTTGGCATGACGCTCCACTTCATCACAGGCTTTATGTGACGGTCGCGGGCGTATTCGCGACGGATCTGACGGCTTACTGAACCAACGAGTAAGTGATGCTGGTGGCGTAAAAGGAGCGAATCGGGTTGCCGTCCTTGTCCACGGCGGGATCGAAGCGCCCAGAGCGCATGACGGTCTTGCAGGCTGGCGATTCGAGACTGTCGGCTTGCGTCGTCTTTTCGAGTCGGCAATCCGATGCGGTGCCGTCCGCTTCAACGGTCACGCGCATCCACACGATGCCGCTTTGCCCCTTGAGCAGCGCTGCCCTCGGGTAATTTGCCTGAATGGTCTTCGTAATTCCACGCAAATTGCGGAACACGACGGGTCGATAGCTCTTGTGTTTAGCGGGATCGAGTCCCCAATCCTTGAGAAGATCATCGGTGCATGTGTTCAGCGCTTCGATCGGCTCCTTCATATTGCCGGTTTCCAGCGACAGGACGCGCTTGCCCGACATGAACGTCACGCGGTCCGAACCCGCCATTGCGCGCGGATCTATGCCGGCGGCGATGTGTTCGGGGCTTGGAGCGCTGGCGCGTTCCTCTTCGCTAGGCTCGATATTGAAGGCGGCCAGGATAATGGCGGGGCCAAAACTGGGCACGTCACCGACACCCATGCGATCCAGGCGCTCAAGTACCGTTTCAGGCTCAAACCCCAAATAGACCCGGCCGGGCCGAGAGAAGCCCTGCGTCTGCGAGCCCGCGACCGTTATGCTCATCGAGTCGTCAGGAACCGCTTGGTCAAAGAACAACAAGTGGCGATCGTTGACCGAGCCAAATACGCGCGCCAGCCGGCAGCGACCTTCTCCGTAGTCCAATGTCCAGGGGCTTATGGGCTCAAGCTTGATCACCTGTTTGGTAGCTAAGGCCTCGCTTTGCGTTATCTTGGCGGCCAAGGGCGCCGCGATCACCGCGCAGGTGACGAAAGCTGCCAAGGAAAAGCGCTGAAAACCCATAGAAAAACTCCCGCCGCGCACCGTAGCGCAGCAGGAGCTATTCTCAATCCGCATTTGGGCTCTTTAGTCGAGCGCGCCTGTCAGTTCGGGGACGGCGGCGTAAAGGTCCGCGACAAGACCGATATCCGCGACTTGGAAGATCGGGGCGTCCTCGTCCTTGTTGATGGCGATGATGACCTTGGAGTCCTTCATACCCGCCAAGTGCTGGATCGCACCGGAAATGCCGATGGCGATGTAGACTTCGGGAGCCACGATCTTGCCGGTCTGGCCAACTTGGTAATCGTTGGGCACGTAGCCTGCATCGACCGCCGCGCGGCTCGCACCGATTGCGGCGCCGAGCTTGTCAGCGAGCGGATTGATGATGCTGTCGAAGGTCTCGCCGTCTTTCAGCGCGCGGCCACCCGACACGATGATCTTGGCGCTGGCGAGTTCCGGACGGTCGCCGCCATCGGCGATTTCGCTGCTGACGAAGCTGGAAATACCCGCGTCGCCAGCTCCGCTTGCGTCTTCGATCGACGCCGAGCCGCCGTCCGGGGCCGCTTTGTCAAACGAGGTGCCGCGCACAGTGATGACGAGCTTGGCGTCCGAGCTTTCAACCGTTGCAATGGCGTTGCCCGCATAGATCGGACGGGTGAAGGTTTTGGGGCCTTCGACCGAGAGAATGTCCGAGATCTTCTTGACGTCGAGATGGGCGGCGACGCGCGGCGCGATGTTCTTGCCCGACGTGGTGGCGGGCGCGAGAAACGCGTCGTAGCTGTCCATCAGGCCAGCGATCAGAGGCGCGA
>JBCCKJ010000332.1:0-2730 GCA_039027455.1 Pseudomonadota bacterium
CCACTATGTGCTGAACGGCACCAAGCAGTTCATTTCGGGCGCGGGTTCGAACGAAGTCTATGTCGCCATGGTGCGCACCGGCGACGACGGCCCCGGCGGCATCACCTGCATGGTGATCGAGAAGGATTTCGAAGGCGTCTCGTTCGGCGCGAACGAGAAGAAGCTAGGCTGGCACTCGCAGCCGACCGCGCAGCTGATCCTTGAGGATGTGCGCGTTCCGGCGGAGAATGTCGTTGGCGGCGAAGGCGAAGGGTTCCGCATCGCTATGATGGGCCTCGACGGCGGTCGCTTGAATATCGGCGCTTGCTCCATCGGCGGCGCGCAGCGGTGCTTGGACGAAGCGATCACCTACACCAAGGATCGCAGCCAGTTCGGCAAGGCGGTGTCGGAATTCCAGAACACGCAGTTCACCCTCGCCGACATGGCAACCGACTTGGAAGCCGCGCGCGCACTCCTCTATCTCGCCGCCGCCAAGGTGACGGACAACGCGCCCGATAAGACTCGCTTTTCCGCCATGGCCAAGCGCTTGGCTACCGACAACGGCAGCGCCATCGTTGACCGCGCGCTGCAACTGCACGGCGGATACGGTTACCTTCAGGACTACCCGATCGAGCGCTTCTGGCGCGACCTGCGCGTCCACTCGATCTTGGAAGGCACGAACCAGATCATGCGCATGGTCGTGGGCCGGGATTTGCTGCGGCAGTGAGAGAGACTGGCCTTTCGATGGTCACGCTGCTCGTTCCCGAAATGGACGAGGCGATCGACCATTTCACGAAAGAATGGGGTTTTGAACTGGCCGAGGACACACGCCACGCGTCGGGCCACCGCTGGGTCGAGATCGACACCGGCGGCCTCGCACGGTTGAGATTGGCGGAAGCTCGCAGTGAGGCCCAGCGCCTCGCCACCGGCAACCAATCGGGCGACAGCGTGGCGTTTTTTCTGAACATCTCAGACTTCCACCAGACCACCGCGCGCTGGAGCGAGACTAGCATTGAAGTACTGGAAGCGCCTCGGGACGAAAGCTATGGCCGCGTAATTGTCGTTAAGGACCGCTTCGGCAACCGCTGGGATGTATTCGACAAGGACTATACGCCAACACAATGACCACCACCCAAGTTCTCACACGCAAGACCGGCCATGTCGGCCACATCACGCTCAATCGCCCTAAGGCGCTCCACGCGCTGACGCTGGAGATGTGCGACGCCATGTCAGCCGCTCTCTCCGAATGGGTGAACGACAACGAGGTCCAGGCGATCATCATCGACCACGCCGAGGGCTCGCGCGGCTTTTGCGCGGGCGGTGATATCGCCATGCTGCGCGACAGCGCGCTCAACGATGGCGGGGTTTCGGGCCGCAAGTTCTTTCACGACGAATACCAGCTCAACCACCAGCTGTTTACCTACCCCAAGCCCGTCGTCGCCTTTATGGACGGGATCACGATGGGCGGCGGTGTGGGCATTACGATGCCCGCCAAATTCCGCGTCGCGACCGAGAACACCCGCTTTGCCATGCCCGAAACCGGCATCGGCCTGTTCCCCGATGTAGGCGGCGGCTGGTACCTCTCGCGCCTTGGCGGGCGATTGGGCCAGTTCCTCGCGCTCACCGGCGCGCGTTTGAAGGGCGAGGAGTGCCTGTGGGCGGGCCTCGCCACGCACTATGTCGAAAGCGCCATGATCGACGATCTCAAAGCGCGCATCATGGAACGGCCCGGCCGCATTGCGGGCATCTTGTCCGAACCCGTCGGCACGCCTCCGCCCGCGCGCCTTGCCGAGAACGCCGACAAGATCATCAAGCATTTCGCCTCGGACACCTACGAAGACATCCTCGCCAGCCTCGAAGCCGCGATCGAAGCGGGCGACGAATGGGCGATCAAAGAGCGCGACACGCTGGGCACCAAAAGCCCGCAAACCTGCAAGGTGGCGCTGCGCCAGCTCGCCACCAGCAAGACGCTCGCCACGTTTGAAGACAATATGCGCATGGAATACCGCATCGGCAGCCGCGTGCTGGTCCGCCCCGATTTCGCCGAGGGTGTGCGCGCGGTGATTGTCGACAAAACCAACGATCCCAAATGGGACCCGGCCACACCGGAGGGCGTCGGCGACGATCTGCTCGATGCGATCTTTGCCCCGCTCCCCGAAGACGAAGAATGGAAGCCGCTTATATGACTTACGAAACGATCACCGTCGAAACCGACGCGCAAGGCACCAAGGGCGTCACGCTTATCACGCTGAACCGGCCCAAGGCGCTCAACGCGCTCAACACGCAGGTGTTGGCCGAGCTGATCGACGCCTTTGCGGCCTATCAGGCCGACTCGAGCCAATTGTGCGCGGTGCTGACGGGGTCGGGCGAAAAAGCCTTCGCCGCCGGGGCCGACATCAAGGAGATGCACGACAAGGCGGCGGCGGATTTCTATCTCAACGATTTCTTCTCCCCTTGGACGAGCGAAATCGTGAAAAAGACCCGCAAGCCGTGGATCGCGGCGGTCAACGGCTTTGCGCTGGGCGGTGGGTGCGAACTCGCGATGATGGCCGACTTCATCATCGCTTCGGACAACGCCAAATTCGGCCAGCCGGAGATCAAGCTGGGCGTCGCGCCCGGCATGGGCGGATCGCAGCGGCTCACCCGCGCGATCGGCAAATCGAAATCGATGGAAATGTGCCTGACGGGCCGGATGATGAGCGCCGAGGAAGCCGAACGCGCGAACCTCGTCGTGCGCGTGGTGCCACAGGC
>JBCCKJ010000333.1:0-2702 GCA_039027455.1 Pseudomonadota bacterium
ACGGTGTCTTCAAGAGTGTCTGTGGCGCTCAAAATTGCAGTCCCCGAAAGCAGCTTTAACGCCCCTTATGGTGCGTCGTTCCTGCCCCCTCTGTCGGGAAACCTGAGAGCTTCAGCGAGTGTGGCTACAAGGCCGCTCTCGCCTCCCCTTCGGTGGCTTTGAGATCATCGCTCAAAGCGCTTTCCAGAGTGCCCAAACCTTTTCGCGGTCCGTTTGCCTGAGAGTTTCCGGGGCGGTTGCTCCTTCGGCGCCAGCCCCAAAATTAAGGCTTGGTCTCTCCCGCGAAAGACACCGGAATCACTTCCGGCAGGCGTCACTTTTGTTGCGGATGCGAAGGGATGCGTCAATCGGCTTTCGCAGCGATTTGGCCGCTTTTCACAAGTCCTGCGATGGCTTGCGAAATATCCTTGCGCTCACTCGCCCTGTTGTTTCGCGAGCGCATCAGCCGCCCGCTTCATCAGGGCTTTTTCGCCTTCTGTGAAGCCGCCGGTGTCTTCTCCACCCGCCGGGGGTGGAGCCTGCGTGCGGAAGTAGACAAAGCCTCGCCTCCCTTCCGAATCGAACCACAAGCCTGATTGCAATCCGTAAGCTTCGCCCGAATGGCCGAAATAGGTGAGGTCGCTGTCTTCAAACAGCTGGTCGAGGCAATCCCGCCCCTTCAGATTGATCATCTGCATGTGAAGGCCATAGGTGCAGAAGAAATCCTGCCTGAAATTCTGCCCGCGCAGCACCTCAAACTGCATGCGCTTCAACGATTTCTCTGACAGGAAATCACGGATCGGAGCCAGCATCACCTCGCGCCCGATCTTGGCGAGATCCTCCATCCCGATGCGCACCCCGCCCTGCGGTGAAAAGACCGAGGCGTTGGTGCCGGGCACATAGTCCTCAAGCGTGCACTCGACGCCTTCCGCCACAGGGATGGAACACCCCGGCGGCAGATCGCCCGGGTAATCACGCGCGGGCTCATTGGTGTGGCGGTAAAGAGCCACGGCGCGAGCCACCATATCGTCCGAACAGCCGATCCAATTGACGCAGGCCTCGACCCCGATGGGCTCAAATACGGTGCGCTCGAGCAGCGCGTCGTACCGTTCGCCCGTCGCCGCCTCGAGCGCGGTCGCGACGACCGGCGATCCCAGATTGGCGTATTCAAAAGGCGCCTCGCCCGGAGGCGCCTCGGCGAACCAGGCCTCGGGATCGGCGAGCTTTTCTTCGAGGCTTTCACCCAGATGAATGATGTAGCCCGCTTTGTCGCGCAAACCCGCGCGATGCTTCAAAAGCTGGGCGAGCGTCACCTTTTTGTCGGGGAAATTGGGCGAGCGAACCTTGAAGCCGAGATAGTCCGACACGTCCGCGTCAAGATCGACCTTGCCCTCGTCCACCAACCGCATTGTGGCGAGCGCCATAATGAGCTTGGAGATCGAGGCGATGCGCACCGGATCGTTGGCCGTAACCGGCGCACCGCTTTCAAAATTGCGCACGCCTTCGACGATCACCGGCGTCGCCCCTTCGCGGTCAAACGCCACCACAACCGTGGCGGGAGGCGTTGTATCGGATGTGTGAGCCAAAGCGTTCATGGGAAGCGCGAGAGCCATTGCGACGAGAACGGTGCGGATCATGGAACGCACCCTCGCCGCTTCGCGCAGCAAAATCAATCGAGGTTCGGGCGCAGCCAGCGTTCCGCCGTCGCCAAATCGACACCGCGGCGGTTGGCGTAGTCTTCAAGCTGATCGCGGCCGATGCGCGCCACGCCGAAATACTGGCTCTCGGGATGACCGAAGTAGAACCCGCTCACCGCCGCCGTGGGCCACATTGCAAAACTCTCAGTCAGCGTGAGGTCCACGTTCTTTTCCGCGTCAAGCAGTTCAAACAGGATCGGTTTCAGCGAGTGATCGGGGCAGGCGGGATAACCGGGCGCGGGCCGGATACCGCGATACTGTTCCTTGATCAGCGCCTCGTTGGTCAGCTGTTCGCCCGGAGCGTAGCCCCAAAGCGTTGTGCGCGTGTGCTGGTGCAGCCGCTCGGCAAACGCTTCGGCAAAACGATCCGCCAGCGCCTTGAGCATTATGTCGGAATAATCGTCTTTGTCGGCCTGAAAACGCTCAATATGCGGCTCAATTCCGTGAATGCCGACCGCGAAGCCGCCGATCCAATCGCCCGCCGGATCGATGAAGTCCGCAAGGCACATATTGGCGCGATCGCGGCTTTTCTTGATCTGTTGGCGCAGGAAGGGAAGGCGAATGTTCTCTTCGCGCCTCACGCGGTGAAGGATGACATCGTCGGGGCAATCGTGATCGCGGGCGCATGGCCAAAGGCCCGCGACGCCCTTCGCGGTCAGCCATTTCTCGCTGAGGATCTTCTCCAGCATCGCGTCCGCGTCGACTTTGAGCGCGCGGGCGCTCTCGCCCACCACTTCATCGTCGAGGATGCGAGGATAGGTGCCGTGCAATTCCCACGCGCGGTAGAACGGGGTCCAATCGATGTAATCGACCAGATCTTCCAAATCCCAATCGTCGTAGACATGCACCCCTGGCTCTAACGGCGGGGCCGGTTTGTCCGAGAGGTAGGCGTCGTAATAGTTCGCGCGCGCCTCTTCGATGGTCATCAGCTGCTTTTCAGCCTTCCCGCTGCGCGCGTCGCGCACGTGGGTGTATTCGTCGGCGACCTCGGTCACGTAGCCGTCGCGCTGCGTGTCCGAAGGCAGT
>JBCCKJ010000334.1:0-2701 GCA_039027455.1 Pseudomonadota bacterium
GATCGCGCGATAGACCGGCCCCAACCAAGAGGATTGCGCGTCAATCTTCGTATCAGGAACCGCGCGGTCGAGCGCGGCCTGAAGGTTCGCGATTTCTTCAGGACTTGCCGCCGCGTTGAGTTCAACATCGATCAGCGCCGGGATCGGCACGTCTTCGCTGGCCGCGCTGGCGCCAAGCCAAGGCTCCAACAGCGCCACCAACTCACTTTCAGGTACAACACGCACCGAGGTGACCAACGGCTGGCTGGTCAGCGCCGCCGCCGCCGCCTGCGCGCGCTCGGCACGGGCGCTGGGATCAGCTTCGATGATCTGAACCGTGACCGAGGCCGAGAGGTCCGAACGCGCGCTGTTGGCGAGATTTTTGAGCGCAAGACCGCCCGCCGCTGCGATCACCACGAGTGTGATCAGAATAGCGATCACCCAAGGAATAGGTCCCCCCATGCCGGGCTGCGGAAACAGGCGCCCGCTTTGTTTGAAGCGCGCCGATGAGGTGAGACCGGTCAAGAGCGTCGCTCCGAAGCCAAGGGATCGCGCGACCGCGCCGTGGCCCTCGATCGCGCCGGCGGATAACGCAGCGCTCCGGTTGGATCGGACAAGCGCCCCTTATTGAGCCGCATAATGAGCGACTCCGGAAGCTTTTGGATCAAGTTCACATCGTGTGTCGCCACCACAACCGTTGTCCCGACGCGGGCGTTGAGCGCTTCAAACAGACGCAGAAGCTTGAGCGCCATATCGGGATCGACGTTGCCGGTCGGCTCGTCCGCAATCAGCAATTGGGGCCGGGCGATCACGGCGCGCGCGATCGCAACCCGCTGTTGTTCTCCGCCCGATAACGTCGCAGGCTTCGCGTCAGCCCTGTGGGACAAATCAACCCAATTGAGCATGTCGTTGACCGATTTCGCAACGCGCGCTTCCTCTGTGCCGGCCAATCTGAGCGGCAGCGCGACATTATCAAACGCGGACAAATGGTCGACGAGGCGAAAATCTTGAAAAACAACCCCCAGCCTCCGCCGAAAATCAGGCAAGTCGCTGCGCGGAAGCGTGATCATATCGCGCCCGAACATGCGGATTCCGCCGCGCGAAGGCCGCTGCGCGAGATAAAGCAGTTTAAGCAGGCTCGTTTTTCCCGCGCCGCTGGCCCCGGTCAGAAAGTAAAAACTTCCGGGAAAAAGGGTGAAGCTGAGGTCGCTCAAGACCTCCTGCTCGGTGCCATAGCGCAGCCCGACATTGTCAAATTTCACGATATCGCTTGCGCGGTCGGTCATAGCGCGGCCCTATCAGCGCCCTTTTTGCGGGGAAAGCCCGAGAAAGGGCCAACCTTCGCGCAAACCCGTAATTGTGGTTACCAATGTGGAAAAATAGTCTATTTGGGCGGGGTCAACCCGTGGCGCTCTTGTGCCGCGGATTGCTCCAAGTATGGCCAAACACGCGATGATTATTTCGTGCCCCGCTTGCGGAACGCGTTACGAGGTTCCAGACACGGCTATCGGAAGCGACGGCCGCACGGTTCGCTGCGCCAAGTGCAAGCACAGCTGGTTTCAGGAACCGCTGCCACCGCCTGCGATTGAGCCGGCTCCAGCTGAACCTGTCCCCACGCCTGAAGAAGCCACCGACATGGCCGCCGCGCCAACAAATGAGGCGGCGGTCACGGGGGAGCGTGGACCGGCCATTCCCAAGCGATCGAGCGCGCCCGCTCCGAGCGCAGGCGCAGCGCCTCCGCGTGTTCCAACCCCTTCGCCGACCGAACCCGAAGAGGCCGACGCTCCCGAGCCCTCGGTTGCAAGGTGGTCCACGCGCGATCCCGAATTGAGCGGTCTCACACAGCGCACGCCCGATCCGGAAGAAAGCGCTCCAATCGCTCAGGCTGAAGCGCCCGCCACGCCTTTGCCTGAAACAACCGACGAGACCGAGCCAAGAGCGCAAGACTTCGCCTTGGATCAGGAACCGCCGATCTCAGAGATGCAAGACGACGCATCGCATTCCGAGAGCGCGGATGATGACGCCCCTGATGCCACTCCATTCGACGATGATTATGTCAGCGAGTACGCGCAGGAGGACGACGTTGACGATGACGTGTCGCAGTTTGAATACCGCGCGCCCTTCACCGCCCGCCGGAACCCTCTCAAGATGTGGACTATCGCCGCCGCCATATTCGCTCTGATGGCGTGCGGAACCGTGGTGGCGGTCAATGTGCTGGGCGTCCCATCGGGCCTGCCGTTCAATCGCCCCACCTTTGGCATTGGTAAGCCTGATTTGGTCCTCGCCTTCCCCGCCGCGCAGCAAGGCAAGGAAACGCTTGAAAGCGGGGTCGATGTCTTCCGTGTGCGCGGCACGATCACCAATGTTGGCGCCGAGACCGTGTCCGTGCCGCAGATGATCGTCGTGTTTGTCGACGGCCGCGAGCGCGAAGTCTTCAGCAAGATCATCGTGCCGGCCAAGGGCGAGCTGGCACCCGGCGAAAGCCTGAGCGTGACCGAAGCGATTTCGGACTACCCAACCGCGGCCACCAGCGCCCGAATAGGCTGGGCTCCCGTCTAAACAATCCAGCGGTTGAGCCCTACAATGAAGGCTTGCGCAGGTGGAAACTGGTTGCTATCGGCGCGCTCCTACCACGGGACAGGCGCCGCCTCGTCCCGGTCTTACCTGAGTGCGGTCGTGGCGGAACTGGTAGACGCGCAACGTTGAGGTCGTTGTGGGCTAA
>JBCCKJ010000335.1:0-2669 GCA_039027455.1 Pseudomonadota bacterium
ACGACTGATGGCCAGCGCCATTTCCGCCAACAAGGCAGAGCTCCTCGCAATTGCAAACTCGGTCGCGTCCGAGAAGATGATCGACAAAGCGATCGTCATCGAAGCGATGGAAGAAGCGATCCAGAAATCGGCCCGTAACCGTTACGGCGCCGAAAACGACATCCGCGCCAAGCTAGACCCGCAGACCGGCGATCTGACGCTGTGGCGCGTGGTCGAAGTGGTTGAAGAGGTCGAGGACTACTTCAAGCAGGTCGATCTGAAACAGGCGCAAAAGCTGCAGGACGGCGCGGCGCTGGGTGACTTTATCGTTGACCCGCTGCCTCCGGTGGATCTGGGCCGTATCGACGCGCAAAGCGCCAAGCAGGTGATCTTCCAGAAGGTCCGCGACGCCGAGCGTGAGCGCCAGTTCGAAGAATTCAAGGACCGCGCGGGGGAAATCATCACCGGCGTCATCAAGTCGGTCGAATTCGGTCACGTGATCGTCAACCTCGGTCGCGCTGAAGGTGTCATCCGCCGCGATCAGCAGATCCCGCGCGAAGCCGCTCGCGTCGGTGAGCGTGTCCGCGCTCTCATCACCAAGGTGGAGCGCAACAATCGCGGGCCGCAAATCTTCCTCAGCCGCGCCGCGCCTGATTTCATGCGCAAGCTGTTCGCGCAGGAAGTGCCCGAGATTTACGACGGCATCATTGAGATCAAGGCCGCCGCGCGCGATCCGGGCAGCCGCGCCAAGATCGGCGTGATCAGCCACGACAGCAGCATCGACCCCGTCGGCGCTTGCGTCGGCATGAAGGGCAGCCGCGTTCAGGCGGTTGTGCAGGAACTCCAAGGCGAAAAGATCGACATCATTCCGTGGTCGGAAGACACCGCGACTTTCATCGTGAACGCGCTGCAGCCGGCCACGGTGGCCCGCGTTGTTCTGGATGAAGACGATGGCCGCATCGAAGTCGTCGTGCCCGACGATCAGCTTTCGCTCGCTATCGGTCGTCGCGGTCAGAACGTGCGCCTCGCCAGCCAGCTGACGACGCATCAGATCGACATCATGACCGAGGAAGAGGCTTCCGAGAAGCGCTCCAAGGAATTCGCCGAGCGTTCGAAAATGTTCGAAGAGGAGCTCGACGTCGACGAAACGCTTTCGCAGCTTCTCGTCGCCGAAGGCTTCGCGATGCTCGAAGAAGTTGCTTACGTCGAACTGGCCGAACTCGCCGCGATCGAAGGCTTTGACGAAGAGCTCGCCGAAGAGCTGCAAAGCCGTGCGGTCGAAGCGATTGAGCGTCAGGAAGAGGCGCATCGCACCGCCCGCCGCGAACTCGGCGTCGAAGACGATCTCGCCACCATGCCGCACCTGACCGAAGCGATGCTGGTCGTGCTGGGCAAGGCGGGCATCAAGACGCTGGATGATCTGGCGGATCTCGCCACCGACGAACTGATTGCCAAGAAGCGCGAAGCGCCCCGTCGCCGCAACAACCCCGATGGCCCGCCCATGCGCCGTCCGCCGCAACGCGAGCAGGACAAGGGCGGCGTATTGGGTGAATACGGCCTCTCGGAAGAGCAGGGCAACGAGATCATCATGGCCGCGCGCGCGCACTGGTTTGAAGATGAGGAGCCAGCTGCGGCTCCCGACACTCAGGAGGCCGCCGATGCGGACTCCACCCAATGAGCGCCTGAGCTCCGACATCGTTGATGACGGCGCTTCCGGTAAAACCGGGAGCGAACGTCGCTGCATCCTCTCCGGGGAGACGCAGCCGCGCGAAACGTTGGTTCGCGTTGCAATCTCGCCGCCTTACGCGGATGGCGTGCATGGTGTGCTGCCCGATGTGGGCGCCAAGGCGCCAGGGCGCGGAGCTTGGATTCAGCCCGATCGGAAACAGCTTGAAACCGCCATGGCCAGCGGCCACCTCAAGGGGGCCTTGGCCCGCGCGTTCAAAGGCACAAAGCTGGCAGTACCGGATGATTTGCCCGATCTTATCGAGAAGGCGCTGATCCGGCATGTGAGCGATCGTTTGGGGCTGGAAATGCGCGGCGGAAACATTGTGCTGGGCTCCAACCGCATCGCCGAACAGGCGCGCGCTGGGGCCGTCGCGCTGCTTCTCCACGCCGGCGACGCGAGCGAGGATGGGCGCAAGAAACTCGATCAGGCGTGGCGCGTCGGGATCGAAGCCGAAGGATCAGGCGCGCGCGGACGCGTCTTGCCTCTGGACCGCGACACGCTGTCTGTGGCATTGGGCCGCGAAAATGTCGTCCATCTGGGCGTTTCGGGCCACTCCGGCGACATGCGCGCGGCGAAGAGAGTGGAACAGGCGGTCGCACGCCTACTGAGATTTGTCAGGACTGAACCGTGTGATGCGGCCCAGCCCGACGCTGAAGGCGGGGGTGATGCTCCGTCGCAAAAGCCTCCTGGGCCGACGACACATGAGAATACTTGAAGGACGACAGAGCTAGAATGAGCGACGAAGAGAAAAAACCTGCACGCAAACCGCTGGGCCTGAAACGGGCGGTCGACGCTGGCGAGGTCAAGCAGACCTTTAGCCACGGCCGCACCAATAAGGTCGCGGTTTGCGTGCAGGTTTTTTCTCTTCGTCGCTCATTCTAGCTCTGTCGTCCTTCAAGTATTCTCATGTGTCGTCGGCCCAGGAGGCTTTTGCGACGGAGCATCACCCCCGCCTTCAGCG
>JBCCKJ010000336.1:0-2668 GCA_039027455.1 Pseudomonadota bacterium
ACGCCCTCAATCTCTGAAGCGATCATATTCGCGATGGCGTTACCACCCGCGCCGCCGACGCCAATAACGGTGATCTTCGGGCGGAGATCGTCGCTGGCTGCCGGTCCAATATTGATGCTCATCACTTATCCTCCAAACGCCCGTGGATTTGCCAATCCGATGCAATTCGAGCGTTGTTTCATTTGTGACACATTCACAGTGTGCCGTTGATACCGTAGCGACCCTTATCCACAGTGACTCTTAACACTTTGTAAACCATAAAACGCGCTCGCAAAGCGTGACTTGCCGAGGCAAGGGGCCCATGCTGTCGCCTCTAAAAGTATTCTCGTGTCGCCCTGATCAGTCGCCAGAGCGCGGCAAATGGATTGGCGGATGCTACAGGGCTCATCACCCTTTGATGGCGAGGCCGATGCGATTTGATGTCAGCGGGGTCCTCCGCTGCGTAAAGGCACAGACCCGCAAGGGTTGCAAAACCCGGAGTCGAGTGCGCTTCGGGCAAGCCTTTCAGCGCGGCAGTACGCCCCAGCCGCACCGGAGTTCCAAGCGCCCCTTGCATGAATTCCGCCAGCCCCGCGAGTTCAGAGCCGCCGCCTGTTAGCACAACATGGCCAGCGCCCGGCCCAGAGAACCCGTGTTCTTTCAGAGCTGCATCGACCTCTTGTGTGAGCTGCGACAATCGCTGAGTGACCACCGAAACCAACTCGGCGCGCAGGACCTGCTTCGTGACGTCAGCACCGCGGGAGTCAAAGTGACCATCGCCATCATCCTCGACCTCGTTGGGCCCCAGAACTGGGACCATTTCACGATGATCGGATGGGCTCGCAATGGCCGAGCCCGCCACACACTTGAGCCGTTCGGCTTGGCTGCGGCGGATCCCAAATCGGCTCGCGATCGCATCGGTGATATGCCCAGACCCCATGTCGATTGACCGCAGGCCCAGCATCATTCCCGCCGCGAACACAGACACATTCGTCACATCACCGCCGATTTCGACCAGCGCTACACCTAAATCGCGCTCTTCTTCGTTGAGGCACGCAAAGGCTGACGCCAGCGGCGCGGCTACGACGCCGTCGACCTTCAGGTGAGCGTTGTGAACCGCCTCGCGAAGGTTTCGAAGTGGGGCCCCTTGGGCCAAAGTCACATGCACATGAACGCCCAAACGTTCTGCGTGAAGTCCACGCGGATCGACCACCCCATGCGCACCGTCCAAGGTAAAATGGGCCGGCTGCGCGTGCAGGACTTCGCGCCCTTCAGGCTGAATACCCGCCCGCGCCAGAGACAAGAGACGATCAATGTCATCATCTTCGATGCGCCGACCGCCCACGTCGATCTCGGTCGGATCAACATAGCTTTCTAGGCCCGCTCCCGAACACGCCACCCACACCGAATTGATCGGTGTCTGTGCGTTTTGTTCCGCCCTCTGCACCGCGTCCCGAATGGCGAACGTCGCCTGCTTCGGGTCTGTCACATAGCCCCGCTTGACGCCCGAGCTCATCCGGTGCCCCGACCCCAGCACGACAAGGTCGCCGCCCTCGGTTTCACCGACGATCATCGCTGAAATGCGAAAACTGCCGATGTTGATTGCGCCAAATGTCCGAATGAGACGAGCTTTGCCCGCGCCCTTTGATAGTGAAGCGGAAGGCGCCGTGTTTCCTGAACCGGATTTCTTGGTCTTGCGAAGGTTCATTGGGGAGCTCCCACCGCAAGCTCGATCCGGTCGGCCCGGCCCGGCTCGCGCATGTAGATGCGAGGGGAATCGCGCATATCGAAGCGGGTGACCTTGCCACCAATAAAGCGATACTGACCATCGAGCTTCGCAAAATCCTCTAGCGCCTTGATCGAACGCAGCGCTCCTTCGGGCAGCATCAAGACTTGGCCGCTTTCAAACGTGAAATCCCAGCGGCGATTGCCGACCCACTCCACCGTTCTGACCTGAGCTTCTACCGCAGGGGCGGCTTCAAAGAGGTCTTCCAAGTCTTCCATACGCTTCGAGGCGCCAGGTCCTTTGACCCGCAGCATACCTTGCGCGCTTTCGGAGGATATCACGGCCAGCTCGTGTCCACCCTTATCGATCAGCATTAGCCGGTCCGGCTTCTCGAGCACGGCGTGCGGCACACGCTCTACAATATCAATGGCCAGCGTGTCGGGCAGTTGGATCGACACGCGCGCGTCTTCGACCCATTCCAGTTCCTTCAAGTCTTCGCGCAATGCCTCGATATCGATTTGCGACATCGGTCGGTCTTCCTGGGCCATCGCCAGAGCGTAAACGCGCGCCTCATCCATTCGCTCGAGGCCGGTAACGCGGACCGTGGAAAGCGAATAACCCGCGCTGGCCGAAAGCCGCGCAAACTCGGCGCGCGCCAAATCGGTGACCCCTGCAAGGCTTGCGACCGTAGCGACCAACAAAAGAGCGGCGCCCAAAATTAGCGCCATGAAAATGCGGCTCCATTGCTCTTCGCTGAAGGGCAAGAGCCCCATTATGGTGTCGAGCGCTCCACTGGTTTTGGCTTTAGCCTTGCGAGCGCCAGCCGCCCGGCCCTGCGCCTTGGCCGCGCGCCGCACACCCTTGGACTTAGAGCGAGCCAGCTTAGCCATGGATAGCCTCTTCTTCCGCGTGCACACGCAAGGCCTCTTGCACTAAGAGATCAACCAGTTCGGCGTAGTCGAT
>JBCCKJ010000337.1:0-2575 GCA_039027455.1 Pseudomonadota bacterium
AAGGCGGGGGCAAAGCCGGGATCGCGCTCGATATGCTCGCCGACGGGGGCGTCTTGCCCGGTGAGTTCGCGTAGACCTTCAACCCAGTGGGGATTGTCGAGAAAGCGCATATCGAACACCAGATCCGCCAGCGGAGGCATGCCGCGCGCGAAGCCGAAACTGGAGATAGTGAGCGTGGTTGCCGCTTCCTCGTTCTCACCGAACAGCTCGCGAACGCGCGCTTGCAGATCCTTGCTGGAAAGCATGGTGGTGTCGATCACGCGGTCCGAATACAGCCGCAGCGGTTCGAGCAACTCGCGCTCGGCCGCGATGCCATCGCCAACCGGCCGTTCGCTGGCCAACGGGTGACGACGGCGGGTTTCGTTATAGCGCCGCTCCAATTCGCCGCTGGCGCAATCGATGAAGAGGAAGGTGACCGAGATATCGGGGCGAGCCGAAAGAGCTTCCGCCAAAGACACGATTTCGGCCGGTACAAAACCGCGCGTGCGCGTGTCAAAGCCGATAGCAAGCGGTCCGAAGGAGCGCTGCGCTCCGGGCGCGACCAGCCCCTCAAGCCATCGGATCGGGAAGTTATCGATCGTTTCCCAGCCCAAGTCTTCGAGCACCGCGAGCGCAGTCGACTTGCCCGCGCCAGATAGCCCGGTCACGAGCAGGAGGCGCTGGGTATCAGGGCTAGGAGAGGATGGCGGCGGCGTTGGCATCGTGCGCATATTCGACCCAATCGAGCCCAGAGGAAAGAGCCTTTGTGTTGCGAAAATCAACCATGGCGTTGCGGAAGGCTCAGGCCATGCAGATCAAGCGCCACGCGCGCGCGCTCAGCTGGCGCGATCTCGCCCGGAGCGAAGGGTAGGGTTGGGATGGTGCATCCCAGTATATCGCGCCAGACAGGGCCTTCTGGTAACCGCTCGCCCTCAACACCCAAAGTAAGCACAAGCGCGAGCGGTGTTGGCTCAGCCACATGGAAGCGGGCAAGGCCGACGCCGCGCACTTCAAGCAGTCCTTCGATATTGGGGGGCGGCGTAGCGACTATGTAGGCTTTCTCGCCTTGTCCGGTGCGGGTTAGAGACACGCCGTCATCGCCGATGAGCGTCGCGCCGCGCTCGATAAGGGCAAGGGCGAGGCTCGATTTGCCGGCGCCGGGTTCGCCTTCGATAAGAAGCGCGCGGCCATCCAGAGCGACGGCCGTCGCTTGCACGACGTTGGAGGACGCGGTCACGCGCTTGGAAGCCGCAACCGCATGCGCGCGCCGGGCTGGCCGTCGAGCCGCGCTTTGGCGCTCAACGTGCCGTCATGCGCTTCGGCGATTGTCCGCGCGATGGCGAGGCCAAGGCCCGAGTGATTGCCAAAGTCCTCTTTTTCGGGCCGGATCGAATGAAACCGCTGGAACACTTTCTCGCGCGCGTCTTCAGGAATGCCCGGTCCGTGATCGGACACCGCGAGCGTGACGCAGGTGCCATCGTTGTCGACCGTGACTTCGATGGGCGCGTCGGGCGGTGAGAACGAAATCGCGTTGTCGAGAAGATTCTCCAAGACGCGCTCCAGCCGCGCGCCGACGCCCATAACAATCGCCGGGAAGCCGTGCGTTTGCAGGTCGATGCGATGAGTTAGACTCGCCGCGCGTTGTTGCCTACTGCCAATGATCGCGCGAACAAGCTCAGCGATGTCGATCTTCTCTAGCGTGGCGCGGCTCATTTCGGAATCGATCCGGCTCGCATCGGAAATCTCGCTGACCAGCCGATCAATGCGGCGCACGTCGTGGGTTGCAATTTCGGTGAGCTCGCGGCGCAAAACCGGGTCTTCGACGCGCGGGAGCGACTCAATCGCGCTGCGCAGGCTGGCCAGCGGGTTCTTGATCTCGTGCGCGACATCGGCGGCAAAGCTGTCCACCGCGTCGATACGTTGGCGCAGAGCCCCCGTCATGTCGGACACGGCGCGCGCCAGCAGGCCAATCTCATCGCTGCGTTCCGGCAGGCGCGGCACTTCGACATTGCGCTCCCGACCCTGACGCACCTTGACCGCCGCGCGCTGGAGTTGGCGCAGGGGTGTGACAATAGTGCGAGCGAGAAAGAGCGAGAGCAACGCAGAGGCAAAGAGGACGACAAGGACCGCGATACCCAGCGCCGAGCGCGCTGAGCGCACGCTTTCGGTGATGTCGACCGCGTTGCGCACCGTGAGGAGCGTGGCGCCGTTCAGACCGACCGGTGCCGCCGCCGTGATAACGGGCGAACCGTCGCGCCAATCATAAAGACCGATCTGGCTGATCCCTTCCTCCCGCGCGCGCGCGAGTTCGGGCCACGCGTCGGCTTGCTGGGACTCGGGTTCGATGTAGTCGGGCACGGCTTCGGCGCTGACGATGGCATCCACCGCCGTGTCGAGCCATCGCGCGAACTGCTGGCTCCAATCGTCGTCGTCGATGTCGTCGAACGTAAAGGCGGGTTCATCGAGCGCAAAGCTGTCCGCGATAAGCTCACCCTCTTCGTCAAACATGCGCAGCCGCATACGCTGTTCTTTTCCGATCTGGATCAGCAGCGCTTCCTGACGCTCGCGCCTTGCACCCGCCAGCGCTTCGGCGGTG
>JBCCKJ010000338.1:0-2559 GCA_039027455.1 Pseudomonadota bacterium
GGGAAACATGCGCGCCGCTTCGATGATGGCGTGGGCGGATCCCGGCGAGAAGTCCGTCCCAGCGACGATCTGTTTGTAGGCGTCGCGCGTGCGCTTTTTCACGATCAGCACGGGCTTGGACGTGTTGCGCAGCACGTAATCGACCGCCGTGCCCAGAAAGAAGTCTCCGAACGAATTGTACCGCGCGGGGCCGATCAGCAGCATTCCCGCGTCGGAGTTCTCGCAAGCGTCCGCAATCGCAACCGGGGGGGACCCTTGCGGATAGGCGTACTCGATGGGGCCACCGCCTTGGTCCGTTCCCGCAGGATACCCAACGCACTGCTCCATGCGGTGATCGAGCTCTTCTTTTGTCGGTGCGTTCTTCTTGGCCGCCTCTTGCGCGTAAAGGAAACGGATCGGGTGCTTGCTGTCGCGGCCCATTTGCAGCGCGCGATCAATCGCGCGGTCCGCGCGAGACGAAAAATCGGTGGCGACAAGGATATAGGGGCTGGTCATGATGTCTCCTCCAGTGTGGAGCCGACCATAGCATCAAAGCGTCATTGTAAATTGACAATTGTCAAATTTATTTGACGCCCGGGCTGGTTACCGCAGCGCGACCACGTTATCCGCTTCGGGCCGCTGACGCGATCCATCAAACAGGCTCATCATCGGCTCGTCGGACACCGTCACGCTCATGGCGTCTCCGTATCCGTTGAAGCCCGTCTTCATGGCCGCTCCATATGCTCCGAGCATGCCGATCTCGATATAGTCGCCCGCTTGAATATCGCCGGGGAGCGCAAAGGGGCCGGCCATGTAGTCTGCGTCGTCGCAGGTGGGGCCATAGAAGGCGAAGTCGGCGATCGGATCGCGCAAGTCGTCTTCCAACGCTTCGACGGGGAACCGCCAGTCGACATGGGCCGCGTCGTAGAGCGCGCCATAAGCTCCATCGTTGATATAGAGCTCGCTCCCGCGCCGTTTTGTGACCTGCACAATCATGGAAGAGTATTCGGCGCACAGGGCCCGGCCCGGTTCGCACCACAGTTCCGCGTTGTAAGCGATGGGGAGCGCTTCGAAATGCTGGTTGATGATGGCGAAGTAATCTTCGAGCGGGGGTGGCTCCATGTCGGGATACACGCTTGGGAAGCCGCCGCCCACATCGATCATGTCAATCACAACGCTCGCTTGCGCGATGGCAGCGCGCGTGCGGTCGAGCGCTTGGACAAACGCAAACGGCGTCATCGCCTGACTGCCGACATGGAAGCACACGCCCAGCCAGTCGCAATGCTGCCGCGCCTTCTGAAGCAATTCGGGCGCATCGGTGAGGTCGCACCCGAACTTGGAGGCAAGGCTTAGCTCGGAATACTCGCTGGACACGCGCAGCCGCACACAGAGGCGCAGGTTCTGCGCGTCCGCGCCTGTCTCGGGATCGCGACACGCCTCGACGATCTTATCGAGCTCTTCGTCGGTGTCGAGCGCGAAGGTTTTGACGCCGTGCTGAAAATAGGCCTCGCGAATGGCGCTCATGGTCTTGATCGGGTGCATGAAGCACAGCTCTGCCCCGGCAAGGAGCCCGCGCACCAAGCGCACCTCCGCGATTGAGGCCACATCGTAATGCGTGACGCCCGCCGCCCACAAAGCGCTAATGAGATCGGGCGCGGGATTGGCTTTGACGGCGTAAAGCACCTTGCCCGGAAACTTCTCGATGAAGAAACGGGCAGCACGCTTTGCAGCGTGGGGGCGATTGAGGATAACGGGTTCGTCCGGCGCGAGGGCGCGAACTACAGACCGAGCGTCAGGATAGATGTGCAACTCAAGGGACCCCCAGAGGTTTAGCTGTTGAACCAAACGGTGTGAGGCTGCCTTGCGGTAAGTGTCCCTTGGGGCAGCGAAAGCGCGGATGTAATCAGGCACCCGCGCTTTGCAAGCAAAATCGTTCCGGTGCGGTTTGGTTCCGCGACAAACGGACGGTTCTAGAAGGCGATCCGCGGGGTCTGATCAACGGTGCCGCGCTCGCTATCATCCAGACGATCGAAGTCCGCTTCGCGAAAGCCGAGGACGCCGGCGAACACCACCGCCGGGAACGCCTCGCGAGCCGTGTTGAACCGCGCGACGGCGGCGTTGAGCGCTCGGCGCGCCGCGGCCAGCTTGTCCTCGACATCGGCCAGTTCGCGTTGAAGCTCCTGGAAGTTCGCGCTGGCTTTGAGCTCGGGGTAAGACTCGCCCAGCGCCAACAGGTTGCCAAGCGCGGCGGAAAGGCCCTGCTCAGCCGCGCTGTTTGGTTCGCCCTGAGAAGCCGCGTTGCGCGCGGAAATCACCGCTTCCAACGTGCTGGCCTCGTGACTGGCGTATCCTTTGACCGTTTCGACAAGATTGGGGATCAGATCGTGGCGTTGGCGCAGCTGCGCGTCGATATCAGCGACACCTTGGCGCACGTTTTGGCGAAGGCCCACGAGCTGGTTGTAAATCCCGATGAGCAGGAACGCGCCCGCCACCGCGATCACGACGATTGCGGAGGTCCAAAACCATCCAAAGATTTCTACCATCAGCGTACCCCTGTCTTAACCTTCGGTAGGTATACTA
>JBCCKJ010000339.1:0-2546 GCA_039027455.1 Pseudomonadota bacterium
CTTCGTGAAGTTCCACTTGATCGCCGTGGTGCCCATGATGCCCGTCTGCTCCTTCTTCATCCAATCGAACAAGGGCGAGGCGTCATGGCCGTTCACATCGATTTTCTGCATGAGCGGAAAGGTCACGCCGAAATTGACCTTGCAGAATTCCGCGATCTCATCCGCGTTGCCCGGTTCCTGCGCGCCAAACTGGTTGCAGGGGAAACCCAGCACCTCAAAGTCTTGATCTTTGAACTGCTGATAGAGCTTTTCCAACCCATCATATTGCGGCGTAAAACCGCATTTGGACGCGGTGTTCACAACCAACAGGACCTTGCCCTTTTTGGTGCCCAGATCGAGCTCTTCCCCGCGGTTGGTGGTGACGGTGAAATCGGCGATGGTGGTCATGCAAACTCCGCAAAAAATCAGTCGGCACAGGGCCGATAGGTGTCATCAAAGACAGGCTGCCAAGTGCTTTCATGGTCACTGGAGGCCTCGCCCGATTGTCGAACGCTTCCATCCCCATTTGGGGTCCAGCGAACGCGGATCAATGTATGAGCGCCACGGCAGCCTTCCATTAAAGCAGCGCAGCAACGCTCACGAACACTAAACCGCTCTGCCCCTTCCCTTGCCTTCCCGCTTGAACTACTCGAGAACGCCCTCGACCAGCCTGACTGTCCTGTCCATTCTTGCCGCCAGCCGTTCGTTATGAGTGGCGACCAAAGCGGCGCTTCCTTCGCCCCGAACCAGATCGAGAAACTGCTCCAACACCGCGTCAGAGGTGGTTTCATCCAGATTTCCAGTGGGCTCATCGGCCAGCACGAGTGTCGGCCGGTTCGCAAGCGCACGCGCCACCGCCACCCGCTGCTGCTCACCGCCAGACAATTGGCTTGGGCGGTGCTCCAGCCGGTTTTGGAGGCCGAGACTCGATAGCAAGCTATCGGCGCGCTCCGCCGCGTCTGGACGCAACGCACCGGAGATCATCTGCGGCATGATTACGTTTTCGCGCGCGTCAAAGTCCGGCAGAAGGTGATGGAACTGATAGACAAATCCCAAATGCTCGCGCCGCAACGCCGTGCGTTTGTCGCTCGGGAGCTCTTGCGCCGCGGTGCCAGCGATCTCAATCGATCCTTCAAAGCCCCCTTCCAGAAGGCCGACCGCCTGAAGGAGCGTTGATTTGCCCGACCCCGATGGCCCGAGCAATGCGACGATTTCACCCGGTTCAACCGTCAGATTAACACCGCGCAGCACATCGATGCGTTGGCCGCCTTGTTCAAAGCTGCGCCGCACATCGCGCAATTGAGCAATGCGAGCCTCACTCATAACGAAGCACCTGCACAGGATCCGTGTTCGCAGCTTTGAGCGCAGGGTATAGGGTCGCCAGGAAGCTCAGGATCAACGCCAAGGCTACGATGGCGATTATCTCCCAAGGATCCGCTTTGGCTGGCAGGGTCGAGAGGAAGCGGACTTCGGGGTCCCACAGCTCTTGCCCCGTCAACCAAGCGATGCCGCCGGTAATTTCCTCGCGAAACAACAGGACTATCGATCCCAAGGCCAGTCCGGCCACGGTGCCGATCGCGCCGATGGTGGTCCCCGTTGTCACGAAGATCTTCAGCAAGGATCGCCGCGTTGCGCCCATGGTGCGCATGATCGCAATGTCGCGCGTTTTGGCCCGCACCAGCATCACCAAGCTCGAAAGGATGTTAAAAGCGGCTACCAGCACCATGAAGCTTAACGCAAACCCCATGGCCGCGCGTTCGACTTGGAGAGCTTCGAACAGGGCGGAATTGATGGTGCGCCAATCGGCCAAAACCGCACGGCCCGCGAGCGAATCCTTCACCGGGTCAAGGATATCGCCGACTTGGTCCGCATCATCGACCGTGATTTCGATCTGACCGACGGTGTCGCCCATCAAGAACAGCGTCTGCGCGTTGGCCATCGACATAACGACGAACTTTTCATCGTAGTCGTAGATGCCAACTTCAAAGATCGCGGCAACCTCATATCCGACCCGGCGGATCTGCGTTCCAAACGGCGTGGGTCGCCCATCGACGTTGATTACGGTGATCGTGTCACCCACCCGCGCTCCGATGTTCTGGGCAAGCCGCGTTCCGATCGCCACGCGCCGTTCCCCCGATTGGAGGGCGGCTATCGAGCCCATAACGACTTTGTCTTCCAGCTCGGCAAGGTCGTCTTCGATCTGGCCGCGCAGGAAGATGGCCGCGGTCACACCGTTGAAGCTCGCAACCGTCGGTCTCTCGATCAACGGCGAGGCCTCGGTGACGCCCGGCGTTGCGCGAACGCGATCAAGCACCTGCTCCCAATTCTCCAGCTTTCCGCCATAGGCTTGCACGATCGCGTGCCCGTTCAGCCCCACAATCTTGTCGGTCAGCTCTCCGCGAAACCCGTTCATAACGCTCATCACAACGACAAGCATCGCCACGCTGAGCATAACAACGCCGATGGAGATACTGGCGACCAGCGCGATGAACGCTTCCCCCTTACCCGGCCAGAGGTAGCGCTTGGCGATCATGCGTTCGAAAGGAGAGAGCATCAGCACCCGTTGC
>JBCCKJ010000340.1:0-2542 GCA_039027455.1 Pseudomonadota bacterium
AAGGTCAATTTCGGCGTGACCTTTCCGCTCATGCAGAAAATCGATGTGAACGGCCATGACGCCTCGCCCTTGTTCGATTGGATGAAGAAGGAGCAGACGGGCATCATGGGCACCACGGCGATCAAGTGGAACTTCACGAAGTTTCTGATCGACCGTGAGGGCAATGTGGTGAAGCGCTATGGCTCCAACGACACGCCTGCTCGCATTGCCAAGGACATCGAGAAGCTGCTGTAGCGGGCGTTTTCAGGACCAATGCCAGCGCAGAGGCTTCGTCGCCTCTCGCGTGAGTTTGCCCTTGGCCTCAAGATCAAGCTGAACCGTTTTCGCCCACCACCCGCTGGTCTTGCCTTCGGGAAAATGCTCCGCGCTTAGATGCGGTCTTACCGCCTCGAGCATTTCGCTTTGGGTGAGGCCCGGTGCTGACTTGGGCAAAGCGGCTTTAAAGGCCACCAGCATATCGGAATATTTGGCGGCGTTCACACGCAAGACTTTGCCCGGCGTGTTGACGTTTTCGACCTCGATCATCTCGCTCATCGGCTCCTCCCGCCCATGATCCTAGCTTGCCCCCAGCTTTTCCCCAAACGGCCATTGGCGCACGCTTGAATCCGCAATCGTAGAGCGTAGCTTTAAATCCATGGCTTTCGCTCCTTTCGTTCCGCTGCGCGTCTTATCGTCTTATTCCATGCTCGAAGGGGCCATTGACCCTAAGGCAATTGCCAATCTGGCCAAGGAACGTGGCTTTCCCGCGATAGCGATCTGCGATCGAAATGGTTTGTACGGCGCGGTCATGTTCGCAAACGCGTGCAAGAGCGCCGGCGTGCAGCCCATCATCGGCACGCTCTTAGGCGTCGCGAGGGACGGTTCTGAGGGCAAGCAAGTCGATTACCTGCCGCTGTTTGCGCAGGATGAGGACGGGTACGACAACCTGTGCCATCTGGTTTCCAAAGCGCATTTGGAACGCCCCCTCGAATTTGAACCGCATGTCGAATGGGCCGATGTCGAAGGGCGCACCGACGGGCTGATCGCGTTGACCGGCGCGGGTGATGGGGCGCTGGCGCGGCTTCTCGCCGAGGAACAAACACCGGCGGCGCATGCGCTGTGCGACAGGCTCCAGGCGCTCTTTCCTGGCCGCCTTTACATCGAACTGGCAAGGCACGGCGATCCCGTCTGCGAACGTTCGGAAGATCGGCTGATAGAGCTTGCCTACGCACGTGATCTACCACTGGTCGCCACCAATCCCGCCAACTTCGCCGAGCCCCATATGCACAAAGCGCATGACGCCATGCTGTGCATCGCGGGATCGACCTATGTCGAGAACGAGGATCGCAAACGCACCAACCCGGACGCGTTCATCAAATCCGCCAGCATGATGGAAGAGCTGTTCGAGGATGTGCCCGAAGCCACCGCCAACACGCTCGTTATCGCGCAGCGTTGCGCCTACGCGCCGCCGTATCGTGACCCGATCCTGCCCAGTCTCGCTGGCGATCTCGAAGGTGAAGCCAAAATGTTGGCCGAGCAGTCCTTTGCCGGCCTTGAGAAGCGGCTCGAACCGTATGGCGAGATGGAAGAGGAGACGCGCAAAGAGTATTTTGACCGGCTCCAATACGAAATCGACATCATCGTGAAGATGGGTTTCCCGGGCTACTTCCTGATCGTTGCGGATTTCATTCAGTGGGCCAAAGACCAAGGCATTCCAGTGGGTCCAGGCCGTGGCTCGGGTGCCGGATCAATCGTCGCCTGGGCGCTGACGATCACCGATCTCGATCCGTTGCAACTGGGCCTGCTGTTTGAGCGCTTTCTCAATCCAGAACGCGTGTCCATGCCAGACTTTGATATCGACTTTTGCGAAACGCGGCGCGGCGAGGTCATTCGCTATGTTCAGCAGAAGTACGGTCACGATCACGTCGCCCAGATTATCACCTTCGGAAAGCTGAAAGCGCGCGCGGTGCTGCGCGATTGCGGGCGGATTTTGCAGATGAGCTACGGTCAGGTGGACCGGCTCACCAAGATGGTCCCCAACCATCCAACCGACCCATGGGATCTGAAGCGCGCGCTCAACGGAGCGGCTGATTTCAAGCGCGAATACACCAACGATAACGAAGTGAAAAAGCTCGTCGATCTGGCCATGCAGTTGGAAGGTCTGCCGCGCAATTCGTCGACGCACGCCGCCGGGGTTGTGATTGGCGACCGGCCGCTTGCAAAGCTGGTGCCGCTCTATCGCGATCCGCGTTCCGATATGCCGGTGACGCAATACGACATGAAAAATGTCGAAAGCAGCGGCCTTGTTAAATTCGACTTTCTGGGCCTCAAGACCTTGAGCGTGCTGCGGAAGGCTACCGATCTTCTTGAAGAGCGCGGCATAGCCATCGATCTCGGCGCGCTGCCGCTGGACGATGCAGGCGTCTACGACCTCATGCAGGCGGGTAACACGGTCGGCGTGTTCCAGCTGGAATCGGAGGGCATGCGGCGCACGCTCAAAGCGGTGAAGCCGAGCAATTTCGGCGACATTATCGCGCTCGTTTCGCTCTATCGCCCAGGCCCG
>JBCCKJ010000341.1:0-2542 GCA_039027455.1 Pseudomonadota bacterium
CGAAAGCGCGGAGAACCGGGTGAAACTGCGCTCTTTGATGAGCAACGAGCGCACCGACGAAGCGCTCGCCAAGTTCGACCAACTCGAACGCCGCGTCGACTACGCCGAAGGCCGGGCCGAAGCGCTCGACATCGCGAAAGGTGGCCCGACGCTGTCCGAAGAAATCGCCGCTCTCGAAGGCTCCGACGCCATCGATGATGAGCTTGCTGAAATGAAGAAAGCGCTGGGAAAGAGCGCTGACAAAGGGGAATAAAAGGTGGAAATCGAATTTCTGGTCATTCCGATCCTCTTCATCGGTCTTCCGTGGTTGATCCTCCACTACGTAACGAAGTGGAAGACCGCCACGACTATCACCACGGATGACGAGGTGCTGCTCGAAGAACTCTACAACCTCGCCAAGCGCTTGGATGAGCGCATGGACACCGTCGAGCGGTTGGTCGCTTCGGACGACCCCAGCTTCACTCCGGTCAAGCGCCTTCAGGCCGATCAGGCCAGCGACAACCAGCAGCTGCGCGAGCTGGAAATGATGATGCAAGAGAAGAAAGGAACCCCGTCGTGAACTCCCCCCGCACCACGTTATATCGTGATAAGGCCAACGCCAAGCTCATGGGTGTGTGCTCAGGCATCGCTGACTACACAGGGATCGACGCCTTTTGGGTTCGCCTCGGACTTGTCGCCCTCACTGTCTTTGCTCTCGGCCCAGTTGCGATCCTGGCCTACTTCATCGCCGGCTTCGTTTTGAACAAGAAGCCGCCGCATCTCTACCGCGACGAAGGCGAACAGAAGTATTGGCAGCGCGTGCGGCAGAGCCCGCAGCGCACCGCTCGGGAAATCCGCGCCAACTTCCGCGACATTGATCGCCGCCTCGCCTCAGTCGAAGCGCACTATGTCAGCAGCAACCCGCGCTTGACCGCCGAGATCGAGCGGCTTCGCTAAACTACTTTTTCACAGGGGCTTACAACATGGAACCCGGACAACTGGCACTCCTGATCCCCATCATCGGTGTCATGATCCCGATCGTCGCCATCTGGGCCAAGCACCAGCAAAAAATGGCGGAGATTCAATCAGACAAGACCGCGGAACACACCGCTGAAAAGGCGGCTCAATACGCCAGTCAGGTCCAGCGCCTTGAAGACCGCGTCGCCGTGCTGGAACGTATTGTCACCGACAGCGGATACAATGTTGCGACCCAGATCGAAGCGCTGCGCGACACCCGCGAAACCGACGCCGCTAACGCCGGCATCCCACTCGACTTTGGCAATAAGGAGAAAGCGCAATGAGCTGGAACGGGGCTGAATTCGTTATCGCGATCATTGCGATTTCAACCTTTGGATGGATCATCAACAACTGGATCCGCGCCAAGCACGGCTACTCGCTCGAGGATGAATGGGGCGGCAAGACCGAGAGATCGGACAGCGCCGAGACCCGGCGTCTGGAGGCGGAGAACCAAGAACTACATGGCAAGCTGGACGCCATGCAGGATCGCATGATCGTGCTGGAAAAGATTGTGACCGATCGCGGCTATTCGCTCTCCGAAGAGATCGAAGCGCTGCGGACCACGCCCTCCACCTCTCAAAGCGAGAGCGGTGTCCCGCTCAACTTCGGAAAGAAAGAAGAAGCGTAATGCTGCAAGAGCTTATCACCACCGAACTACTCACCATCGTTGGCCTTGGCGCGGTCGCAGGCTGGGTGTTCACCACCTGGATCCGGGTCAAACACGGTTATCCGCTCGAAGGAGCGTGGGGCCAATCCTTGAAACCCACCACGGATAACCAAGCCAAGCAACGCGTCGCGCTGCTCACTCAGGAAAACGCAGAACTGCGCGCCGAGTTGGGCTCGGTCAAAGACCGGCTCGCCAATGTCGAACGGATTGTCACCGACAGCGGCTATCACCTGACCAACGAGATCGACGCGCTGCGCGATAAGGCTCTGGAACACCGCAAGGATGAAGGAAGCGCCTGATGGATCCCGATCTGCTCCTGATCTTTTCCTTCATCATCGTCGTGACCGCGGTGATCGGCGTGAGCGTGAATGGGATCGTCAAGAAGGCGCTCGACTATAAGCGCTCGATCAACACGCCGACCCTGCCCGAAGGCGGAGCAAAGATCACAGAGATCGAGGAGCGCACGCAAGCGATCGAAGATCGCCTGCGCGTTCTGGAGCGGATCGCCACCGACCCCGAGGCCCGGCGCGGCGTGGAACTGGCGCAGGAAATTGAGCAATTGCGCATCGAGCAAAAGGAGGACGCGCGATGAGTTTCTGGACCGCCGGTGTCATCATCGTTGCGATATGGGGCTTTGTCAGCATCTGGAATCGTCGCCACGACCGCGAATTGGGCGTGACCCGCGATGAAGATGGCAACCCCGTCTTCCCGCCTCAACCCAAGGTCGATACCTCCGCGCAGGACGCCGAGATCGCCGAGCTCAAAGAGCGCATCGCCGTGCTTGAGAAGATCGCGACCGACAGCAACTCTTTGGACGCCCGTGAGCGCGCCCGCATCGCTTCCGAAATCGAAGCGCTTCGCGGAGCCGACCCGACGCCG
>JBCCKJ010000342.1:0-2397 GCA_039027455.1 Pseudomonadota bacterium
CAATTGCGGACCCAGCCCATCAAGGCGCGCGAGCAGCCCGTCCAAGCGGATCGGCGGATCGCTTCGCGAAAAGGTGATGATCGTGTTCACCGCGTTGGGCCGTTCGTCGCCAAAGCGCAGACGCAATTGATCGGCCAGATAGCCAAGCTCATCCCCCCGCTCGATCAAGCGGCGCGTGGCAAAGGCGATCAACAGCGCTTCAGCGCGCGCCGCGTTGCCCGCTGCAGACTGGGCTTGGATATCGAGCCGCGTAAGGCGCTGCTCCGCCGCCGCCAAACGCTGATCCAGACCGCCTTGCTGTTCGGCCACGCGCGTTACCGCTTCGACCGCCTCTTCGGGCGTGTCCGCTTCCTCCAAGACCTCGGCCAGTGGTGTGGGCGTGGGTGAAACTGTCGCGCTCGGCGCAGTCGAAGGGGCCGGTGTTTCGAGCAATCCGGCCACGTCCGTCGAAGGCGCCGCGACAGGTTGCTCATCTTCTGAATTGTACCACAAGACATAGCCGACCAAGGCTCCGCCAAGCAGAAAGGAGGCGCCCGAGGCCAGCAGCGCGCCCTTCATCGACGAGCTTTTGCGGCGGCTGCCATATCTTGGTTCCATTAGTGTCTTTTGCTCTCGATGCGTCCGCTATCCGGCCCTAAACCGCGTTGTATAAATGCGACAACGCTCCGGTGCGAGAGTTTTATCCCGTGCACGCTTATAGGCACAGCTCGCGCGCCAAAGCCAGCAAGGCTTCATCGCTGGGCTCTTGCGAAATGTGGATAGCGCGCCATCCGCCAGCATCCTCGGCCTGTGCGGGTTCGGCGATGCGCGGCCCCATCGCCGCCAAGCTGATCCGTGATCGATCCACGCCCAGCCGGTCGCATTCGGCCATGAATTGGCGGGTCATCGCGGCGGAATGCAGCAGGACGATCACCTCGTTTTGGAGCCATTTCTCCGCTGTTTCGTCAAACGGATGCGGCTCCACCTCATACACCTGTATCGGCTCGAAGCTCACGCCCTCGGGAAGCGATAGGTCAACATATTCGTTTCCGACCAAACGCAGGTAGCGGATGGGCGGTGTCACCGCGTCGATCACCGATTGAAGCCCGCCCTTGCCTTGTCTGGTGACTTCAAATCCAGCGGCGCGCGCCTCTTGCGCCGTCGCTTCGCCCACCGCGTGCACCGGCAGATGGGTCAGCTTGGCCAGATTATCGCCGCCCATACGCATCGCGTTGGCGCTGCCGATCAGCAGCGCGTCAAACCGGTCGAGCGGGGGAAGCTCCCAAGCCACCGGCGCGACGCGCGACAGGGCAAAGCCTTGCATATTCAGCCCCATCCTACGCCCCATGGCGAGCGTGGCGGACAGGCCCGGCTCCGGGCGAATAGCAAGGATGGGCGTCGTCCCTGTCATGCCCCGCGAAAGTGCTGCGTCACTGTATCGCTGGCGCGGCTCAGAAGGTCGTCGGCCAAAGCTTCGACCGGGCCATGTTCGCCAGCGGCAAACGACGCTTCGCCTTCGACACGTTCCGAGCCATCGGGCGAGAAAATCGCCGCGCGCATCGAAAGGCCCTGCGCGCCGTGTTCGCACAAAACCGCGACTGGCGAATGGCACGTTCCGCCCAAAGCACCGAGCAAGGCGCGTTCGCCCTCCAACTCCGCACGGGTTTCCGGGTGATCCAGCCCCGCGATCGCGGACAGCTGCGGGCAGATATCGGGGCGACATTCAATAGCGATCACCCCTTGCGCGGCAGCCGGAATCCATTCGTCGGAAGAAAGCGGGAAGCCGACCTCGCTCTGGCCCAAACGCTCCAACCCTGCTGCCGCGAGGAAGGTCACATCGGCCTCGCCAGCTTCGAGCTTGGCGAGGCGCGTCGCGACATTGCCGCGAAACGTGACCACTTGGCAGTCGGGGCGAAGGTTGAGAAGCTGCGAGGCGCGGCGCGGCGCGCTGGTGCCGATCACGGCGCCAGGTGCGATATCCGCGATGCTCTGCGCTCCTACAAGCGCATCGCGCCGGTCGGCGCGTGGCAGGCAAGCGGTGAAGGCGAAGGCTTCGGGGCGGATGGTCTCGACGTCCTTGGCCGAGTGCACCGCCGCGTCGATCCGGCCTTCCGCGAGCCACATATCGAGCTCTTTGGTCCACAGCGCCTTGCCCCCGATTTCGGCCAGCGGACGATCCAGCACTTTGTCACCGCTCGCGACCACCGGGACCAATTCTACGCTCTCTTCCGGCCAGCCATGCAGCGCGCACAGCCTTTCGCGCGTTTCGATCGCCTGCGCCATGGCGAGCGGTGAATTGCGCGTGCCCAAGCGCACTTTCACCGAATTATTCGGTTGATCACTCATGCTTGTCCCTTCCGTCGCGCTTGCCCTAGCCCGCGCAGCAACTAGATGGAAGGCGGATGGGATCTCAAGCGC
>JBCCKJ010000343.1:0-2309 GCA_039027455.1 Pseudomonadota bacterium
GCGACCTTCTCCTTGTCCGAGGTGTCGACTTCCTCAAGACCGTCTTCGGCGATTTCTTCGACGAGCTGTTCGGCGCTTTCATCTTCGGCGTCGTATTCATCGCCGGGCGAGACGCCTTCGTCTTCCTCTTCTTCGCGCAGACGCGCTTCTTCGGCAGCCGCTTCGGCTTCTTCGGCGAGCAGCTGTTCGCGATCCTCTTGAGGGATCTGATAGTAGTCGGGGTGGATTTCGCTGAAAGCGAGGAAGCCGTGCCGATTGCCGCCGAAATCGACGAACGCGGCTTGCAGTGAGGGTTCGACCCTCGTGACTTTCGCTAGATAAATATTGCCTTTGATCTGCTTGTGTTCAGCCGATTCAAAGTCGAACTCCTCAATCCGGTTTCCCTTGAGAACCGCCACCCGGGTTTCTTCCTGGTGGCGCGCATCGATTAGCATGCGCGTTGCCATGTATGTGTCTCCAAACGCCCGATCGGGCTGCGCGTGGTGGCAGCGTTGGGCGTGTCATAGTGTGATGAACGGCGCTGGCTGGGCCTGCGCCATATGGGTTTGCCGCGCGGCGACCGAAGCTTCGCTGGTCTGAAACCAACCGGCTCTGTTCATGATCTGGCGCGGGATTCGTGTCTGCGGTGGAAGACGGTGCGGCGCTGTGCGCGCATTGGCTCACCTGCCGGACGGCGCGAAAACTGCGCTCCGAATGTATCAGCGAGGCCATACGTCTCGTCACTGCATCAACCTGTTTTAGGCTCTGAAAATGTCGGTTGATACCGATGAGCCAGCGGAAGGAGAGGTGCTTCTGGCCGCAAATGTTGCAACGGCATCAACGCTTTCTCCAGTAACGTGGAGATAGCACCGTGGGTTTCAACAGGCAACTATATTGCGCTTTTGTGCGACAACATTCTAAGCCTTGATGCGTCATGAGTGTTCGCGACCTTCTGCTGCTTGTGCTGGGTGCGCCGGTGTTAGTCGTAGCTTGTGCGTTGGCCATGGGCCAGACCATTCCGGTTCCGATTTTCGGTCGTGATTATGTGTTGTCCTTTCCCGTTTCTGAAACGCCGATCGCTGACCGGCTCCCCGGTGTGTATGGCCCCGAAGACCCCAGCGCGCCTTTGGTCGTGATTGACGCGGGGCATGGCGGACGTGACCCAGGCGCTGTGGGCGGAGGCGTGATGGAAAAAGTCGTTGTCCTCGCCATCGCGTTGCAACTGCGCGATATCTTGGTGGAACAAGGCGGCGTTCGCGTTGCGCTCACTCGCGAAGACGATCGGATCATCCCATTAGCGCGCCGACCTGAGATTGCCCGCGAGCTTGACGCCGACCTTTTCTTATCGATCCACGCCGATTCAGCAGGTGACTACAGCGATGTGTCGGGTGCCACCGTTTACACGCTTTCCGAAAAGGCCTCCAGTCGCGCAGCAGCGCGCTTCGCTGCGCGCGAGAACGACGCAGATCGGTTGAACGGGATCGAGGTTGAGGGGCAAAACGATACGGTGAGCAAAATGCTTGTCGAACTCTCGCAAGGACGCACGCAGGAAATGTCGACCGAGTTTTCCCGCCTCATTGAGCGCGAGGGGCAGGGGCGCATCGCCTTTCACCCGACCGCGTTGAGGCAGGCTTCGCTCGTCGTTTTGAAAGCGCCCGATGTGCCCGCGGTATTGTTTGAAAGCGGTTTTGTCACCAATCGCGAAGATCGCGCCAAGCTGACGACGGAGGAGGGGCGCGGTCAATACGCCCAAGTGCTCGCGCGGGCCATACGTGCCTACTTTTCGGATCGCATCTCCACAGAGGTGGCTCTGACCTCAGAAACGGGCGCGAGAAGCCTGTAATTCACCGCAATTCGGGCAAAACCACTGGCACGGCGCAATTCCCTTCTGTAGTTCCCTCGTGTTTCGATGACTGATGCAACTGATCTCCCCCCCTTTGGCTATTTCCGCTACCGGGTGAACCGCGACCTCGGCGCGGCTCGCGACTGGGTGGTTGAGCGCTGGCACGCGAGCGTTTGGTACAAGCTTCTGGCGCTTTTGATTGCGTTGGCTGTTTTGGTCTGGATGGTGGCGTTTTTCTGGCTGGCGAGCGATCTGCCGGACGCCGAGAGCCTGCTCGAATACGAGACGCCGTTGCCCACGGTGGTGCGCGGATATGATGGCGAGCTTGTCCATTCTTACGCGCGCGAGCGGCGCGTCCAACTGCAGTACGCTGACTTTCCAGAGCGACTAAAGCAGGCTTACATTTCCGCTGAGGACAAGACCTTTTACTCGCATGGCGGGGTTGATTTCACCGGCACCGCCAACGCTGTCTTTGACTACGCGACCA
>JBCCKJ010000344.1:0-2299 GCA_039027455.1 Pseudomonadota bacterium
CGACGGATTGTCGCGCATGGTCCGTGAACAATACGATTGGGAGACCCGCAGCAAGGCGATCGCCAGCGAAGCGGGTTGGAGCCCCGAGGTTTGGGCCCAACTTGCCGAATTGGGCATTCTGGGTATGCCTTTCAGCGAAGAAGTCGGCGGCTTTGGCGGCGGCGCGGTCGACGCGATGGTCGTTATGGAAGAGTTTGGCAAAGGCCTCGTGGTTGAGCCTTTCGTCCCGACCGTGGTGTGCGCGGGCGGTTTTCTGAAGCACGCCGGAACCGAAGCTCAGCAGGAAGAGCACCTCGCAGCTATCATCGGAGGTGAGCGGGTTTTTGCCTTTGCCTATGGCGAGCCGAAGGGCCGCTTTGACTATTCGGACATCGGCACCACCGCAAAGAAAGGCGGCGACGGTTATGTGCTCAACGGCCACAAAGCGGTCGTCATCGGCGCGCCTTGGGCGAGCCACCTGATCGTTACCGCCCGCACCAGCGGCGCGCGGCGTGAAGCCGAAGGTGTGAGCGTCTTTATCGTCGACAAGTCCTCCGCGGGCGTTTCCACGCGCGATTACGCAACGGTCGATGGCCGCCGCGCGTCGGAAGTGTACTTCGAGAATGTCTCTGTCCCCGCCGAAAACCTGATCGGGGACGAAGGCGCGGCCCTCCCTCTCATCGAACTGGTTACGGACGAGGCCATTGCGGCTTTGTGCGCTGAAGCGTGCGGCGCGATGAAGGTCGCCCACGCGCAGACGTTGGAGTACTCCAAGCAGCGCAAGCAGTTCGGTGTTCCGATCGGCAAGTTCCAGGTGCTGCAGCACCGCATGGTCGACATGTACACCGCCTACGAAACCGCCGTTTCGATGACCTATCTCGCCACGCTCAAGCTCGGCGAGGAAGAAAAGGTTCGCAAGCGCCACGTCTCGGCCGCCAAGGTCAGCGTGGGGCAATCGGCGCGCCTGATCGGTCAGGAAGCGGTCCAGATCCACGGCGGCAACGGCGTGACCGACGAGTATCAAATCGGCCACTATTTCAAGCGGCTGACGTTGTTCGACACCGAGTTCGGCAATATCGACCACCATATGAAACGGCACGTCGCGCTGGCCTGAGGTTTGCGGCAGTCACCTCGTCTTAAACGATAAAAGGCCGGTTCCACGCTTGGCGGAACCGGCATTTCTTGTGTTCAGCCTACCCGTTTACCCAGGCCAATTCGGCACCCCACTGCCCGGCGTATAGGGTGCCCCCTTCGTACCAAGCTCAGCTTCGAGCGCTTCGACCCGCAGCTCGATGTCCTTGAGGCTCGCGAGGACGACCGCAAATTCAGTCTTCGCGATCTCGAGCGCCTGCTTGTCCGACCCCGTGACAGGCGACTGGTGCGACCAGCCCCAGCCGCGAATCTGCCCAACACGCTGCGTGATAGAGAATGGCACTGGCTCGTTACGGCTTGCGACCGTGCTGTCGCCAAATATCGCGACGCGCGCTTCATCAAGCAGCGCCTCGATAGCTTGAACATTGGCCCGTTGCGCGTCGTTGGGCTCGGCCAACGCTTCTATCGCCACTTTCAGGTGATTGAGACGGTTTTGCAGTTCGCCCCCGGCAGCGCCCGCTGCGGACACCGCACGTGAAAGGCCGACGGTCTCTTGCTGGAATGCCAGCGTCGCGGCGCGGTCCTCGGATAGCTCGGGGCTGTTATCCAGCTCCTTCACCGTGAAGGTCTTTGGACTGCCCAGCGGGGTAACAACACCGTTGATCCTCTTGCCCATTGTCACCGTGTACTGGCCCGGAATTACCAGCGGACCGTCCTGTTGACCGGCGAAAATCGATGTTGGACCAGCGTTGATGTCCACCGGATCAGGCGCACCGTATCGCAAGTTCCACGCCACACGGTGAAGCCCCTTCGTCGAAGGCGCGGTCATCCGACGAACCACCGCTCCGGTTGCATCGGTAACAGTGAAGACAATGGCGGGATCATCCTCGCGATCCTCCGCGCGCAACGTGTCCCAAGAAGGATAGGGCGTGTCGCCGCCATTCTTCTCGACCTCTCGCTCGGCCTTGCGGCGCGACTGCGCACGCGTTTCAAGACCATCGCGCAAGGTATAGGTGAACACCGCGCCAAAGGGCGGGTTCTCGGCAAACCAAAAGTCGTTTCCGTTGGATGCTTGAGCGGAGCCATAGGTGCCCCAAAGGTCGCCTTCGACATAGAGCCAAGGGTCGCGCACATCGAAGAGCGTCGCCTCAGCGGTCGCAACGCTTGCCGCGTTGGTGCGCAACGGGGTGTAATCATCAAGCACGTAGATCGAGCGTCCGAACGTGCC
>JBCCKJ010000345.1:0-2240 GCA_039027455.1 Pseudomonadota bacterium
CGCTGCTCAACCACGCTTTCTTCAACGAGTTCACGCTGATGCTGGAAGGCAAACCCGCGCGCGAAATCGTCCGCGACTTGGCGGATCGCGGGATCTTGGGCGGCGTGTCGCTGGGCCGTCTTTATCCCGGCGTCGAAGCGCTCGAACACGCTTTGCTTGTCGCTGTGACCGAAACCACCACCGAAGACGAGATTGAAACGCTCGCCTCGGAGCTTGAGGCCGTTCTCGCCCAAGAGACCCAGATGGAGCCCGCCCAATGAACGCGCCCAATCAATCCGGCTGGAAGCCGCAAATGGAAGTCGCCGACGCCACCGGCGAAATGGTCACCACGACGGGCAATCGCGCGCTGATGCTCGAAGAGCCGCTGATCTTTGAGATTGGCCACGCGGAAACCACCGGTGTCGACCTTCCCGAGATAGTTGAGACGGCGACCTCGCGTCTTGGCGGGCTAGAGCGTGAAGCGCCGATTGGACTCATGGGTCTCACCGAACCCGAGACCGTGCGTCACTACACGCGGCTCTCGCGCCAGAATTACGGCATTGACCTGGGCTTCTTCCCGCTGGGAAGCTGCACGATGAAGCACAATCCGCGTCTCAACGAGAAGATGGCGCGCCTGCCCGGCTTTGCAGACATCCACCCGCTCGCTCCGCAATCGAGCGTTCAGGGCGCGCTGGAAGTGATCTACCAGCTGGCGGGATGGCTCAAGACGTTGACCGGCATGCCCGCCGTCGCGATGAGCCCAAAGGCGGGCGCTCATGGTGAGTTATGCGGTATCCTCGCGATCCGCGCCGCGCACACCGCTGCAGGCAATCCGCGCGAGGTGGTGCTGGTGCCCGAAAGCGCGCACGGTACGAACCCTGCCACCGCCGCCTTCGCCGGATACAAGGTGGAAAATATCCCCGCGACTCCCGAAGGCCGCGTGGATGTCGACGCGCTCAAGGCCCGGCTCGCGCCCGACGTGGCGGCGGTGATGATCACCAATCCGAACACGTGCGGCCTGTTCGAAAAAGACTTCCGCACGATCGCCGACGCGGTCCACGAAGTGGGTGGCTATGTCTATTGCGACGGTGCGAATTTCAACGCGATTGTTGGCCGCGTGCGCCCTGGCGATCTGGGCGTTGATGCGATGCACATCAACCTGCACAAGACCTTCTCCACCCCGCACGGTGGCGGTGGCCCGGGTTCCGGCCCGGTGGTCTTTTCCGAAGCGCTTCAGGCCTACGCGCCGTTGCCCTTCGTGCGCCGCGGCGAAGATGGCACGTTCGAATTAGTGGAGGAGGAAACTCGCGAGAAATCGCGCGGCCAGACCTTTGGCCGGATGACAGCCTTCCACGGCCAGATGGGCATGTTCACCCGCGCTCTGACCTACATGCTCAGCCACGGCGCCGATGGCCTTAAGCAAGTCGCCGAAGACGCGGTGCTCAACGCCAATTACATTCTGCGCTCGCTTGAGGACATCCTCCACGCACCATTCGCCGACAGCGGCCCGTGCATGCACGAGGCTCTGTTTGGCGATAAGGATTTTGGCGGTGGACTATCGACGCTCGATCTCGCCAAAGGGCTTATCGACGAGGGTTATCACCCGATGACGGTGTACTTCCCACTCGTGGTCCACGGCGCGATGCTGGTTGAGCCGACCGAAACCGAGAGCAAGGCCTCAATCGATCAGTTCATCACCGCGTTCCGCCATGTGACCGAGCGGGCCTTGGCGGGCGATGAAGCGCTTAAGCAAGCGCCCTACTTCGCGCCGCGACGTCGGCTCGATGAAACCGCGGCGGCGCGCAAGCCCAAGCTGGCCTATGAGGACATGGACGACGCTTCCGCTGCGTGATTAGATCGTGGGAGGGGGCGCTTTCACGTCTCCTTCGGCCTCGTCCACTTCGATCCGTATTTCCGATAGGTTGAGGATCGCGACGTAGAACCCGACGACCGCGAGCGAACTGGAGCCGAGCACTGCGAAAGCCGCGCCTTTTGCGCCGTTCCAATCAATCGCCGCGTCAAGCAGGATAAGCGCGAGCGCCATTGGTACCGCGCGCACGATGAAGGCGGTGCCCGCGCGCCCGGCGGACACTAGCAGGGATTCCAAACTGGCTCCGATGAGCTCCACCGCTCCCGCAATGCTTAGGATGACCATCGCCCAATAGAACGCGCTGAAGTCGGCTTGGGTCAAAGTGGCGAGCGCCCAGCGTCCGCCCAGCACCGCCACGACCACGGCGAGGACGCCCGCAACGAGCGCGATA
>JBCCKJ010000346.1:0-2212 GCA_039027455.1 Pseudomonadota bacterium
ACATCACGAAAATGCTTGAACGCGCCACCGTGATTGAGGCGGCCATTGCGGCGGTTTTGAACGGCAGCGCGGAGGATGATCCGTTCAACCGCCTCGTCATCGACACAGGGTTGAGCGCGCGTGAGGCGGAATGGCTTCGCGCGATTTATCGCTATCTGCGCCAAACCGGCATGGGCTTTACGATCTACACCGTGGTCGACGCTCTATCGCGGGCGCCGCAAGTGACCCGGGCGATGATCGATCTGTTCACCGCTCGGCACACGCCGGACTATGAGGGGGATCGTGACGCATCTCTCCGCATCGCCAACGCTTCGTTTAACGCTGGGCTCGCGCAAGTTTCCGCGATCAACGATGACCGTCTGCTGCGGCTTTACCGCGCGGTCATTGACGCAACGCTGCGCACCAACGCTTTCGCGTCCGCTGCCTCGGAAGCGCTCGCGTTCAAAATCGATTCAAGCCTCATGCCGGGCCTGCCCAAGCCGGTGCCATGGCGCGAGGTCTTCGTCTATTCGCGCCGGGTTGAAGGCATCCACCTTCGCTCAGGCGCAGTGGCGCGCGGGGGCCTGCGCTGGTCAGACCGACGTGACGATTTTCGCACCGAGATTCTCGGCCTGATGAAGGCGCAGAAGGTCAAGAACGCGGTGATCGTGCCCTCGGGCGCAAAAGGCGGCTTTTATCCCAAACAGCTTCCCAACCCTTCGCTTGATCGGGACGGCTGGGCCGCCGAAGGCCAAGCGAGCTATGAAGTCTTCATCCGCACGCTGCTTTCGATCACGGACAACATCATCGAAGGCGAGGTCGTCCACCCTGATGGCGTGCAGATCCTCGATGGCGAAGATCCCTATTTCGTGGTCGCGGCCGACAAGGGCACAGCGCGGTTTTCCGACATCGCCAACGGCATCGCGCAATCGCGCGATTTCTGGCTGGACGATGCGTTCGCAAGCGGCGGCTCTAACGGATACGATCACAAGGCGATGGGGATCACCGCCAAAGGGGCGTGGGTCAGCGTGCAGCGGCACTTCCTCGAAATGGGGATCGACGTGCAGACCGAAAGTGTGCGCGTCGCTGGCTGCGGCGATATGTCGGGAGATGTCTTCGGTAACGGCATGCTGCTGTCCAAGGCGATCAAGCTCGTGGCGGCGTTCGATCACCGGCACATTTTCCTCGACCCCGATCCCGACCCAGCGACGAGTTGGACCGAGCGAAAGCGAATGTTCGACCTGCCACGCTCCAGTTGGGAAGACTACGACTCCTCGCTTATTTCCAAAGGCGGCTGCGTCTATCCGCGCCACGCCAAGCGCATCGAAGTTTCGCCCGAAGCGCAGGCGATGCTGGGTCTTGAAAGCTCCGAGATCGAGCCGGACGCGCTGATCACGGCGATCCTGAAAGCCGAGCTCGACCTGCTCTGGTTCGGAGGCATCGGCACCTACATCAAGGCCGCGCACGAAGCGCATTCCGAAGTCGGCGATCCGGCTAACGACGCGCTGCGTGTCAACGCCGCCGACGTCGGCGCGAAGGTGGTGGGCGAAGGCGCGAACTTGGGCGCCACGCAAGCCGGGCGCATCGCGTTTGCTCTTAAGGGTGGACGGATCAACACCGACTTCATCGATAACTCCGCCGGGGTCGATTGCTCGGATAACGAAGTGAACATCAAAATTGCGCTCGCCGCCGCGCGGCGCGAAGGCGCGCTGCGCGACGAAGATCGCAACGCCCTTCTTGAAGAGATGACCGACGAGGTCGCCCATATTGTGCTGGAGGACAACCGCCTGCAAGCTCTGGCGTTGTCCATTGCAGAAACGGGCGGGCCGGGCGCGGTTTCCAGCCATTTGCGGCTGATCGAACGCTTGGAAGAAAACGGCGGTCTGGACCGCGAGACCGAAGGATTGGCGGACGCCGAGACGTTCACTCGCCGCGCCGTCGATGGCCAAGGCCTGACCCGGCCCGAACTCGCTGTGCTGCTGTCATCGACCAAACTAGTTCTCCAGGAAGCGATCGAAGCCAGCGCGCTCCCCGATGATCCACAGCTTGAAAGCAACCTTATCGCGATGTTTCCGCGTCCCATGCAGGAGCGTTTCCTGCCGCAGATCCAATCGCACCAATTGCGCCGCGAGATGATCGCGACCGATCTTTCCAACCGGATCGTCAACCGGCTGGGCCTCGTCCATGCGTTCGAACTGGCTGAGGAGGAAGGCGTTCCGCCAGCGCAGGTCGC
>JBCCKJ010000347.1:0-2179 GCA_039027455.1 Pseudomonadota bacterium
AGTACCGAAGAATTTGCGAGACATGTGAGGGGATTTGTCCTTCGATGGCTGAGTATTTGTCAGCCGCTTCTGGCGCGGTTATCGCCAGAAAGAAAGGGGCATGGTCGGTTTCCCCGTCGAGTAAAGGGGCAGTCGTTGACATTTAATCCAGTCGATCAGTCAAAGGTGGCGGCAAGCGGGCGCTTCGAGCTTACCGCTATTCGATTGCCGGTCCTGGCGACCTTCAGTTCTTTGGTCGTCGGACTGGGGGGCGGCGTTGGATTGGCCTCGCAAGCGATCCCGGTGAGCGTGATTGAAACGGTCGCGCTCATAGGCAGCTTGTGGCTGCGCGCTTTGCAAATGACGATTATCCCGCTTGTTGCGAGCCTTCTGGTGCTAGGCCTTGTTCAGATGGTTGATGCTGCACGCGCTGGAGAAGCTGCGCGCAAGTTTATCGCGCTGGTTCTGGGCGTTGCTGTGGCCGGCGGCGTCTTCACCGCGCTTGCCCTTCCACTCGCGCTTTCGGCGGTCCCCATTCCTGAGACGGCGAGCGGGTTTTTGGCTGGAGGTTCGGCCAGTGGTGGCGAGGTACCCGGCGTTCTGGAATTTCTGAAGACGATTATCTCGCCCAATATTGTTTCGGCTGCAGCGGAAACCGCGATGCTTCCGATTACGATCTTCTTTGCGCTGTTGGCCATCGCGATCACCCGATTGCCGCGATCGCAGGGCGAATTGCTGACTGGGTTTTTTCACGCCCTAGCGAACGCCATGCTCCAGATTATCGGATGGGTGCTTTGGGTCGCGCCGCTAGGGGTGGCGGCTCTCGCTTTCGGAGTTGGTCTCAAAAGCGGCGGCGGCGCGTTTGCCGCCCTTGGGCATTACATCGCTCTGATCTCGGCCATGGGCGGTTTCATTCTTGCGCTGGCCTACGTTCTGGCGTGGGCATTGGGTGGCGTAGGGCTGGGCCAATTCACTCGCGCGATCCTTCCGGCGCAAGCGGTGGCTCTTTCGACGCAGAGCTCGCTCGCGAGTTTGCCCGCTATGCTTGATAGCGCTTCGCGTCTCGGATTGCGGCCAAGCACCGCCGAATTTGTCCTGCCTTTGGCGGTAGCGATCTTTCGCGCGACAAGCGTGGCGATGAATCTCGCAGTCGCGCTCTACGTGGCCGCGCTGACCGGGATCGACGTTCCTCCCGCTCTCGTTGCCATAGGCATCGCGGTGGCGGTGGTGATCAGCGTGGGTTCTGTAAGCCTGCCAGGCTCGATCAGCTTTGTTGTTTCGATAGGTCCAATCGCACTGGCCATGGGGGTTCCCGTCGAACCGCTCGCTTTGCTCGTCGCGGTTGAAATGCTGCCCGATATTATGCGAACGCTCGGCAATGTGACGATGAATGTGGCGGTCACCGCAATCGTTGACCGGTCAAGCGACGGCTAGTCTTTCCCCGTTTCACCGCGGCCTGCGGCAACCTCGTCAAGCTCTTCCAAGATAGCGCGATGCGCCGTGTCATCATCTATCGATCGTTGCGGAATGGAGCCTTCGGCAAGCATTGAGTTGAGCGCCGCGCGCGCGCGGCCGACACGGCTCTTGATAGTACCAACCGCGCATCCGCAGATATTGGCGGCTTCTTCGTAGGAAAAGCCTCCAGCCCCTACGAGCAGAAGAGCTTCTCTGCGTTCGGGGGGCAGGGTGAGGAGGGCGCGGTGCATATCGGAAAGGTGGATCGGTTCTTCCTGTCCGGCAGGAGCCGTCAGAATGCGTTCCGCGACGCCCTCGTCGTACTCGCCTCGGAACCGGTTTCGACGCATGTCGGTAAGATACGCGTTGCGCAGAATTACAAAGGTCCATGCGCGCATGGACGTTCCCGGTTCAAACCGGTCTTGTGCGGCCCAAGCCTTTAGCAGCGCCTCCTGCACAAGATCGTCGGCCATATCGGGGCGCCCGCACAGCCCTCTGGCGAAGGCGCGAAGATGCGGGACCACATCCGTAAGCTCGCGCTTAAAGTCCGCCTTTTGGGCCGGAGTTCTCTTTGGAGGCGATGCCGACGCCTTTTCGGCTTTGGCCATCAGCATGGGCTCCCATCGGAGCCATCAGCCTCTCTATCCTCTTCGTCGGCCCCGCCATCGTCAAGCCTTTCAAGCAGATCCTTGAAAGTGTCCGGCAAGGGTTCATCGACAACAGAATCGTAGAGTTGACGCAGCCC
>JBCCKJ010000348.1:0-2105 GCA_039027455.1 Pseudomonadota bacterium
AACGCCGCGCTGCACTCTGATTCTGAGCGTTTCAGCCTGCTTTACCGCCTGCTCTGGCGGCTGCAGTCGAACGCGCGCTGCATGGAAGACAAGGCCGATCCCGATGTGCGCCGTGTCGAAGAACTCGACAAATCGGTGCGCCGCGACAGCCACAAGATGCACGCCTTTGTTCGCTTTCGCGAAGTGCAGGATGAAGACGGCGCCGAGCACTACGTCGCCTGGTTTGAGCCCGATCATCACATTGTGCGCGCCAACGCGGGTTTCTTCATGCGCCGCTTTTCCAATATGAACTGGTCGATCCTTACCCCGCGTGGCTGCCTACACTGGGACGGCGCCACGATGCGCGAAAGCGGTCCGGCGCGCCGCGAAGACGCGCCCAGCGGCGATCCGGTCGAGGCGCTTTGGAAGTCGTATTATTCCTCCATCTTCAACCCCGCGCGCCTGAAGGTTGGGGCGATGCTGGCGGAGATGCCCAAGAAATACTGGAAGAACATGCCCGAGGCCGAGCTTATTCCGGAGCTTATTGCCGGAGCGCAAGCGCGCGAGGCGGGCATGGTGAGAGCCGGAGCACGGGAGGAGCGGAAACGACCGCAGACCCTCAAAGCGATTGCGCAAGGCATGATCGCCTGCCGCGATTGCTCGATCGCGGAATGCGGGACGCGGGCTGTTATGGGGGAGGGGGCTTCGGAAGCACGGCTGATGATCGTGGGCGAGCAGCCTGGCGATCACGAAGACGATCAGGGCCGCCCATTCGTCGGGCCCGCCGGGCAATTGCTCGATGAATATCTTGCGCAGGCCGGGATCGACCGCTCGCAAGCCTACGTCACCAACGCGGTCAAGCACTTCAAGTTCACTTGGAAAGGCAAGCGCCGCCTGCACCAATCGCCCACGGCCAAGGAGATCGACACCTGCCGCTGGTGGCTCGAAGCAGAGCGCAGCGTTGTCAAACCGCGTGCTGTCTTGGCTCTGGGCGCGAGCGCGGCGCGGGGCCTGCTTGGCAAAACGGTCAGCATCGCCCGCGCGCGAGGCGCGCCGATTGAACTCGAAGACGGATCAGAGCTGTGGGTCACCGCGCACCCCTCCTATCTGCTACGCCTCGACGGCGCCGCGCGCGAAGAGCAGGTGGCGAAGTTTGCAAGCGATCTGGCGGCGGTGCGCGCGCGGGTTGAAGAACTGAGCGGCTGAGATGCCCGACGCGCCGCTCACTCCTGACAAACGCACGCTCGAGATCGATCCCGACCTCATCGAAGCGCCTGAGCGAGCGCCCTTCGTTGAGCTGGGGCTGGTGAGCTGCTTTAGTTTCCTGCGCGGCGCGTCGGACGCGGTCGACCTTGTGATGACGGCGCGCGCGCTGGGCTATGACGCGATCGGGATCGCCGATGCGAACTCCTTTGCCGGGATCGTGCGGGTCCACACCGAAGCGGCGACGCTGAAGCTGCGTCCAGTGATCGGCGCACGGATCGAGACGGTGGAGGGACTTACTTTCCTTGCCTATCCCAAGAACCGCGCAGCCTATGGACGATTGTGTCAATTGATCAGCGCGGGCCGTATGCGCACGCTGGAGGGCGAGTGGCAGGAAAAGGGCGTGTGCGAGATCAGCCTAGCCATGCTGGCTGAGAATACCGAAGGCGTTCAGCTTATTCAGCTTCCGCCCGAGAACTTGAAAACCAATTTCACGGTCCCCGAATGGGCCAGCAATGTGATCGCGCTCGACGGCAGTGAGCGGCGCAGCGTGGTGACGGGAGAGTTCGAGGAAATCCTTCCGCATCTCGCAGCCGGCCTGCCCAGCCTGAGGCATCTCGCGGCCAGTTATCTTTATCGTGGCCACGATATCGCCCGGATCGATCAGCTTGACGCTCTCGCGCGGGAGAACGGCCTCACTCTGCTCGCCACGAACGATGTTCATTACCACGCACCTGAACGCCGTCCGCTACAGGACGTGATGACGGCGATTGCGAACAAGACGACAGTGGCTGAGGCTGGACATCTGCTTCACTCCAACGCGGAGAGGCATCTCAAATCGCCGCAGGAGATGGTGCGCCTTTTCGCCCGCTGGCCACACGCGATAGCCGCCGCGCGCGACGTGGCGGATGCGTGCGATTTCT
>JBCCKJ010000349.1:0-1960 GCA_039027455.1 Pseudomonadota bacterium
ACGCGAAGACCTGCGCGCGCTTCCGATTGTGGCAATCGACCCCGCTGATGCGCGCGATCACGATGACGCTATCTGGGCCGAACCGGACGGTGAGGGTGGGTATCGCGCTTTGGTCGCTATTGCGGATGTGTCGTTCTATGTGCGGCCCGGCTCTGCACTCGACCGCGAGGCGCGCAAGCGCGGCAATTCGGTCTATTTCCCGGACCGCGTCGTCCCGATGCTGCCCGAGATACTCAGCGCCGATGTTTGCTCGCTGAAGGAAGGCGAAGACCGCGCGGCGATGGCCTGCCATTTGCGGATCGACGCGCAGGGCAAGGTGACGAGCCACCGCTTCAGCCGCGCTTTGGTGCGCATTCATCACAACATCGCCTATGAAGACGCTCAGGCGCAGATAGACAAAGGCGATGCCCCTGAATTTCTCCAGAACCTCTGGGCCGCATGGAAGTTGCTTGCGGACGCTCGCGCAATACGCGATCCGCTCGAGCTCGATCTTCCGGAACGGCGCGTGCTGCTAGGCGAGGACGGCCAAATTGCTGAGATCGCGGTGCGCGAACGGCTCGACGCGCACCGTGTGGTGGAAGACTTCATGATCGCAGCGAACGTGGCTGCGGCCAAGGCTCTCGAGTCCAAGACGGCCCCTGTTGTTTATCGCGTTCACGAACCACCGAGCCGGGAAAAACTTATCGCGCTGCGCGAGTATCTGGCGACGATGGATCGCAAGCTTGCCCTCGGACAGGTCATCACGCCCAGCCTGTTCAATCGCATTCTGAAAGACGTGAGCGACGAGGCGGAGAAGGCGCAGGTGATGGAAGCGGTGCTGCGCACGCAAACGCAGGCGTATTACGGACCAAACAACGCAGGCCACTTCGGGCTTTCGTTGGGCTCTTACGCGCATTTCACAAGCCCTATTCGCCGATATTCGGACCTGCTCGTGCATCGCGCTTTGGTCGACGCCTACAAGCTGGAACAACCCGAACCGCCGGGATCGCTCCCAGCGACGTCGGGGCTTTCGGACCGTGACCGCGACAATCTGCAGCAGATTTCCGACGCCATCAGCGGCACCGAACGCCGGGCGATGGAGGCTGAGCGCGACACGATTGATCGCTATGTTGCGGCTTGGCTCTCAGGCCGGGTGGGCGAGACCTTCGACACCCGCATAACCGGTGTCCAAGCGTTCGGATTCTTCGCGACGATTGTGGGCCTCGGCGGCGATGGCCTCGTGCCTATTTCCACTCTTGGCCGGGAATACTTCCGCCACGACGAAGCGGCTCAAGCGCTCGTTGGAGAAGACAGCGGCACGCGTTACGCGTCCGGCGATAGGCTGAAGCTGCAACTGGCCGAAGCCAACGCTCTCACAGGCGCGCTCAAGTTTGTGCCGGTGGACGCGGATGGCGACCCGATCGAACCACGCGGCGGCGCGTCTCGCCCGTCAACGGGCACGAAAGGGATCAGGGGGACCAAAGGCACACGTGCGAAAGGTAAATTCGCCACGGGAAAGCGCGGGCGCCCCGGCAACATTCGGCATCAGGGACGTCGGCGCAAATAGACTGGAATCACGATGAGGCGGCGTCTTTGCCCTCATCATAATCGTGCGGGATGACATAGAGCGGACAAGACAGCGCGCCCGCGTTAGCGGAGAAGTGGAGGACCAGCGGTCCAGGATTGCTCCCCTTGGCCGCGCCCAAGACCAGCGCCGCCACCTCGGGATGCTCGGCGAGAAACTCCGTTACGATCTTGGTCTGACTGCCGATCGCAACCGAAATGGTTGGCATGATGCCGCTTTCAGCAAAGAGATTGCCCGCCACGCCGTGCGCCAAAACCTCGGCTCGGTCGCGCGCCTCTTGTTCAATGGTCGCCTGAACCGCGCCAAACGCGCTGAAGTTCTGTTGGGAAACGAGGGCGAGAATATGCACCGCGCCGTTGACGGAAGCGGCGCGGCGCGCAGCGAATCTCAGCGCAG
>JBCCKJ010000350.1:0-1939 GCA_039027455.1 Pseudomonadota bacterium
GGCGAAGAGTTTGCCCATAAACACCGCGTCCATCGGCAAGGCGGCGGCGAGGATTTCGATAATCTTGTTGCCCTTTTCCTCTGCTAGGTTCGAGAGAACCATACCGCCCAGCATGATGGTCAGAAGGAACAGAACCATCTGGGCTGCTTGCGCGGTGTGGATGCGGGTCTTGCGTTCTGAGGACGCGCTCGAGGCAACGACTTCGCTGCCCGCGCTTGGGAAAGTGGAGGGCGAGGCGCCCATTGCAGTCGCCGCCATGAGTTCAACCGGTCCGCTCCACCGATCCACCTGACCTTGCGTGCCGATAACCTTCGGCTGAGCCAATGTGCCGGTGACGATGGCGGCGTAGTTTCCTCGGCGAGCCGCAAGGAAATCCCGCGCGTTAAAGTCTGGGTCGCTTTGCGCTTCTGGCACCGGCCTAAGCGCCGGAAGCGTGCGGCCCAGTTGAGGGCGCAGAGTGTCCGCCGCCTCTGACATTGCCGTGTTGTCTTCCACACTCATTGCCAAACCAACCTCGACGCTGATAGCCTGCTGGGATGTCGATTTGCCGATGCTTCCCGCAAGCCCGCCGACCAGCACCGGGAAGAGCGGCCCGATTAGGAAGAACAGGAAAGCGCGGCTGAACAAAACCGCGCCAAAATCGCGCCGGGCGATAACCCAGGCGGCCTGAAAGAACGACAGGCGCGGGCTGCTAGTAGGGCTGATGGCGGAATTGGCGTCCATGGTTTCGTATCCGGTCATTGTGTCTCAGTTCCGCCGTTCAGCTTTGCGCGTCGGCTTCGAGCTGCCGCGCGGCCGCTTCGCCGGCGATGGCGACAAACGCGTCGTGAAGTCCCGCGCGCTCGATCGAGAGCGAGAGAATGCCCGCCTCGCCATCAATCAGGCTTTTGAGCAGCGGTTCGACGCCCGATTCGGGCAATGGGAAGTAGAAGAAGTCGCCTTCGCGGCGGGTGTCTTTGGGAAGCGCCATCGTCCACGCGCCTTCGCGCGCGCGGGTCTCTAAGCGCACTTGGGCTGGAATGCGATCACGCGCGGTTTCTACGCTGCCCGCGTAGGGCACCTTGCCGCCCGCGATAATCGCCACGCCTTCGCAAAGCCTTTCGGCGTGGTGGATCACGTGGGTGGAGAAAATTACCGTCACGCCGTCTTCCGCCAGGCTGCGGATCATGCGCTCCAACTTGCCTTGGTTGATGGCGTCGAGGCCCGAGAACGGCTCGTCGAGAACCACAATTCGCGGGCGGTGCACCAGAGTGCCGAGCAGTTGGACCGTTTGCGCCATCCCCTTGGAAAGCTGCCGGATCGTGCGGTCCTTCGCGTGGCCAAGATCGTGGCGTTCGAGCAGTTCGAGACCGCGTTCGCGCCCCTCGGCCAGCGACAGCCCACGCAAAGCGCCCATAAAGGCGATCGCTTCGACTGCTTTCATCGCCGGATACAGACCGCGCTCTTCGGGCAGATATCCTATCAAACGCCCGATATCGTGCGGGCGATCGTGGCCGAACACACGGCGCACGCCTTCGTCGGGGTCAATGATGCCCAAAAGCATGCGCAAGGTCGTGGTCTTGCCCGCGCCATTCGGGCCGAGCACGCCGTAAATCGCGCCTTCGGGCACGCTGATGTCCACGCCATCGACCGCGCGCGTACCATCGAAGCTCTTGACCAGTCCGCGCGCTTCAATCGCGAGAGGGCGAGGATCGGCTAGCGTCGTCGCGCTGGCCAATTTGCTCGCTTGGGTGAGATCGCCTACTGCCATATTCATGTTTTCGCTGGTTAAGGTGCGTAGCTAAACGGGAGTAACCCTAAATATGGTTAACCCAGCGCTTACCAATTCCGTCAGCGACGATCTGACGCAGGCCATCACGCAAAAGGCGCGCGAGCTGGGATTTGCAGCCTGTGGCTTTGCCAGCGCATTGGAAGATCCGGTGCGCGCTGAGCGGCTCGA
>JBCCKJ010000351.1:0-1936 GCA_039027455.1 Pseudomonadota bacterium
CCTCGCGATGCAGGCTCAACAAGGAACACACACATGCCTAAGCCAGAGTGGGGAACAAAACGCACTTGCCCGCAAACCGGAGAGCGTTTTTACGACCTTGGCAACGATAACCCGGTCACGAGCCCGAACGGCCACCAATGGTATCCGGAGCCCGTGCTGAAGTCGAAGCAGCCGATCCCGATTGACGACCCCGCAAAAGCCAAGACGCAAGAAGCTGATGCGGATTTGAGCGGCGATGAAGAAGATGATGATCTCAAGGACATCGAAAACATCGACGACGAAGACGATTCGCCCGATAACGATGTCGACCTTGGCGGTGACGACGATCTGGGCGTCGCGGCCGGCAAGGGCGACGATGACGGCGAAGACGATAACTGATTTTTATCCTTGCCTTCGCTAAGGGAGCGGCTTAAGCGGCCCGCTCCCTTGCGAGAGCGGGGCGATGGCCTTATATTTTATGAGGTCAAGACATCGATGAAATGGGGCCTTAGCTCAGCTGGGAGAGCGCAACACTGGCAGTGTTGAGGTCAGCGGTTCGATCCCGCTAGGCTCCACCATCGACGATACATTCGGCGTTTGTTTCTACAAACACCACACGCTGGCCGACGAGGTTTCGTCCGCCGGCGTTTTTCGCGTTTGTCTTGGTCTTATGGCCAAGAGAGGAGTTGAAGACGATGTTTGACAATCTGTCCGACCGCTTGGGCGGCGTCTTTGACAAGCTCAAAGGCCGCGGCGCTCTGAAAGAGCAAGACGTGCGCGACGCGATGCGCGAAGTGCGTGTGGCTCTGCTCGAAGCCGATGTCGCGCTCCCGGTCGCTCGCCGCTTTATCGACGCGGTGACCGACAAGGCCGTGGGCCAAGATGTGCTGAAGTCGGTCACGCCGGGCCAACAGGTCATCAAGATCGTCCACGACGAACTCGTCTCGATGCTAGGCGGCGATCCCGAAGACCCGCAATCGGCGATGCAGGGCGAAGGGTTGAATTTCGACGCCAAGCCGCCCGTCGTGATCATGATGGTCGGCCTCCAAGGTTCGGGGAAGACCACCACGACCGCGAAACTCGGTAAGCTGATCCGCGAAAAGCACGGCAAGAAGGCCATGATGGCCTCGCTCGACGTGAACCGTCCGGCGGCGCAGGAGCAGTTGGCGGTCTTGGGCGAGCAGGTCGATGTGGCGACGCTGCCGATTGTGGCGGGCCAGCAGCCGGTCGATATTGCGCGCAGGGCGATGGAAGCCTCGCGCCTTCAGAATTTTGACGTCCTGTTGCTCGACACGGCGGGCCGCTTGCACGTCGATGAAGCGTTGATGGCGGAAATGAAAGCCGTCTCCAGCGTCTCCGCGCCGACCGAAGTGCTGCTGGTGGTCGACTCGCTGACGGGTCAGGACGCGGTCAACGTCGCGCAGAGCTTTAGCGGCGAAGTGCCGCTCACCGGCGTGGTCCTCACCCGTATGGATGGCGACGCCCGCGGCGGCGCAGCGCTCTCGATGCGCGCGGTCACCGGCAAGCCGATCAAGTTTGCCGGGACCGGCGAAAAGCTCGACGCGATCGAAGCCTTCCGCCCCGGCTCGGTGGCCGATCGCATTCTGGGCATGGGCGACGTTGTCAGCCTTGTCGAGAAGGCCGCGGCGACGATCAAGGAAGACGAAGCGGCCAAGCTCGCCGAGAATTTCGAGAAGGGCAAATTCGACCTCAACGATCTGCGCATGCAGTTGAAGCAAATGCAGAATATGGGCGGTCTCGGTATGCTCGCCGGTATGATGCCGGGCATGAAGAAGGCGAAAGCCGCGATGGCCGCCTCGCAAATGGACGACAAAGTGCTGGTCCACATGGACGCGATCATCGGGTCCATGACGGCCAAGGAGCGCGCCAATCCCGGCCTTATGAACGCCAAGCGGAAGAAGCGTGTGGCGGCGGGCAGCGGCACCGACGTGCAGAC
>JBCCKJ010000352.1:0-1898 GCA_039027455.1 Pseudomonadota bacterium
CATGCATTGGACGGATATGACCGCGTCAAACGCCGCAGGCCGCACGGGTCGCTTGGCGAGCCCCGAGACAGATCCGTTTTCTGGTCAACCCGGATTCAAAGACACTATAGCCGCTATCGAAGCGATCCATCCGGTCTGGCGAGGATTTCTCGTGAGCTTGCAAGAGCGTGATCTTAGTCCTTGCGATTACTGGGTGCGAAGCCGCCTTGAGAAGGGCTGGCTCTATGAAATCGCGGGCCTGTCGGACATAGGTATCCACCAGCTTCTTCCAGAAGGCAAGCGCAGCGAAGTTTTGTATCCGTCTAAAGGGATGGAGCGTTACGCGGTCCAAGACAAATCTGGGGCGCTCATCGCTGCTCTTTTTCTAACGCGGAAGGGAGAGCTTCCTCCGCGCAATTGGCTCGCCGAGCAGCTTGGCGAACAGACCGACGACCCAATGGCGTTGCTAGCGGGGCGTCCTCGCGTGGTGCCACTTGATCGTGGGCCAGTTGTATGTGTGTGCCATAATGTCGGCGCTCATGAGATTTCAGCGACGATCGAAGCGGGCGCATGCAGTGTTGAAGCCATTGGATCGGCCTGCCGAGCGGGCACGAATTGCGGTTCATGCCGCCCTGAGCTTTCGCGGATCCTTGAGGAGTGGGAAGCCGAGATCAAGGAGGCAGCCGAATGAGCGACTTTCCCAAAGGAAGTGTTTGGCTTGTTGGAGCGGGACCGGGCGATCCGGAATTGCTTACCCGCAGGGCTGAGCGTTTGCTTGTTGCAGCCGACATCGTTTTCCACGATGCTTTGGTGAGCGAAGCGGTGCTCGCCCTCATTCCAACGACGACCGAGCGGCACTCGGTCGGCAAAAGGGCAGGCCGTCATTCGGTGCCGCAGCCATTGATTTGCGATTTTATCGTCAAGGCTGCGAAATCGGGCCAACGCGTCGTTCGGCTCAAAGGGGGCGACCCTTCGATCTTTGGCCGGTCGAACGAGGAAATCGACGCCTGTCGAGAGCACGGCATTCAAGTGCAGGTTTGCGCCGGGGTCACCACCGCTAGCGCGGCCGCGGCAAACCTTACGGCTTCTTTGACCAAGCGTGGGCTGGCGCGCCGTCTTACCTTTGTAACGGCCCATACAAAAGCCGGCGCGGTGCCTGACCTTGATTGGAAGCAGCTGGCCGATCCGGAGGCGACTATCGCAGTCTATATGGGGAAAAGCGCCGCAACCAATATGTCGAGAGGCCTGATCGAGGCCGGATTGCCGCGTGAAACTCCCGTTGTTTTGATCGAGAACGTGAGCTTGCCGAGCGAACACCGGTTCGAAACGCGCTTGGACACATTACCCATCGCTGCGAAGACGGCCTTGGGCGATGGACCTACTATTATCTTGATAGGTGAAGCGTTACGCGACGTCGGCTCCCGTCGGATAGTCATAGACCGCGCATCGCGAGCAATGCGAGAATAAGCGCGCGGGCTAACTTGCGTCACCAACGAACCGCGACCTAGACTAAGCGAGTGGCTGATCCTTCAAACATTCCGGTGTGCGTTTTGGCCGGTGGCACGTCTCAGCGTTTCGGGTCGGACAAGGCGCTCGCGCCGCTCGGTGGGCGGCCACTTCTTGACCATGTTTTGCGCCGGATTGCGCTCCAGACGCGCGGCCCGATCATTATAAACGCCAACGCGCAAGAGCCCTATTCTAGTCTAGGGAACGCGATCTTGGCCGATGGTGAATGGCGAAATGTTGGTCCCTTAGCCGGTGTTTTCAGCGCCTTGGTATGGGCAAAAGAACAAGGGTTTGAGACCATCGCAACATGCGCTGTCGATTTGCCGTTCATCGCTGGCGACTTCCTATCGAAGCTCGAAGCGGTCGGCGCACCTGCGATCGCGAGTTCTCAAGGCCGCTGGCACCCGGTCAAC
>JBCCKJ010000353.1:0-1859 GCA_039027455.1 Pseudomonadota bacterium
CGTTCTCGCCTATTCCGGCGGTCTGGACACCTCAGTGATTGCCAAATGGCTCAGCGTCGAGCGCGGATTGGAAGTGGTCACTTTCACGGCAGACCTTGGACAAGGCGAAGAGATCGAGCCCGCTCGCGAAAAGGCTCGCGCAATGGGTATTCCCGATGAGCACATTTTTATCGAGGACCTGCGCGAAGAGTTCGTGCGCGATTTCGTCTTCCCCATGATGCGCGCCAACGCGCGGTATGAAGGAGATTACCTCCTCGGAACGTCCATCGCTCGCCCGCTTATATCGAAGCGCTTGGTTGAGATTGCACACGAAACCGGTGCGGACGCCATAGCCCACGGCGCCACTGGGAAAGGCAATGATCAGGTGCGTTTTGAGCTTTCCGCTTACGCGCTCGATCCCGATATCACGGTGATCGCTCCGTGGCGCGAATGGGACCTGACCTCGCGCACCGCGCTGATCGCGTGGGCTGAGGCGCATCAGATCAAGGTGCCGCAAGACAAGCGCGGTGAGGCCCCCTTCTCGACCGACGCCAATCTCCTGCACACATCCTCCGAAGGCAAAGTGCTGGAAGATCCCTGGGAGGAAACGCCCGACTACGTTTACTCGCGCACCGATCACCCGGAGAATGCGCCAGACGCCCCCGAATACATAGAGATTGGGTTTGAGCGCGGCGACGGCGTCACTCTGAACGGCGCAGCGATGAGCGCTGCGACATTGCTGGCAACGCTCAACGATCTGGGCCGCAAGCATGGGATTGGTCGGCTCGATCTGGTCGAAAACCGCTTTGTCGGCATGAAATCGCGCGGAATGTACGAAACCCCTGGTGGGGAGATCTATGCGGTTGCGCATAGAGGCATCGAACAGATCACGCTTGATAGAGGCGCAGCGCATCTCAAGGATGAGCTGATGCCGAAATACGCGCACCTCATCTACAACGGCTTTTGGTTCTCGCCCGAACGCGAGATGCTGCAGGCCGCGATCGACCTTAGCCAGACTAAGGTGAGCGGGACGGTGCGTCTGAAGCTATTCAAGGGACTTGCGAGCGTGGTCGGCCGCAAATCACCAAATTCACTCTATTCCGAAGCGCATGTCACTTTCGAAGACGACGCGGGCGCCTATGATCAGGAAGACGCGGCCGGTTTCATCAAGCTGAACGCGCTGAGGCTCCGTCTTCTCGCTCAACGCGACCACAATAAAGGCTGAAAAGAAGCGCTCTCTAAGGAATCGATTCGCTCAAGGTGAGTCGCGTTTCGAGTCGGGACGACACGCTGGAAAAGCGTCACGAAATTTTCATAAAGCCGATATTTTCAGACTGAACTCGCGCGAACACGTCATAATGGCGATGGTTCCCGGTCAAACCCGTCCAATGCGATGAGCCGTTGAGTTGTCCACGGTTCTCCACAGATGATCAGGGGAAAAGTGGATAAGTCGCTCTTGCCACCCTTGCCGGAAAGCGGATTCGGGCGCAATTTGAAGCTGTCTTCGAGACGAAAAGAACTGAAGCAAAGAGCCGCAAGGCACTGAAACGGAAGTTGTTTTTGGACCAAAGACCGCGTTGACAGCTGTCCACGCGTTTATCGAGAGACGTCATGCGGAAGGTTTCGACCAGAGGCAAGGCGGATCGCCCGAGGTAAGCGTTATGTCCTGACAACGTGAAAGATGACGAGCCTGGCTCACAGTCGAGGGCGTTTAAGGGTCAAACCGAAGACGACCGTTGGAGATTGAGAACCGGATAGGATCGTTGTCTCGGCTTCGCGAAAGCAGGCGAAGCGCCCGAGCAAGGTTTCGGCCGAGTGGAGGCGTGGAGTTTGTGGAAACGGTGGCCGGATGCCGGCGCGAGCGCCGGTGAAGAGGTCGA
>JBCCKJ010000354.1:0-1776 GCA_039027455.1 Pseudomonadota bacterium
ATGAGGCGTCCTCCACCAACCTCTTGCGCGTGGCCGATTGTGGCGGGCGGCACCTCGCCATACACATCGCCGCCCCGCACCGCGCCGCCAACGACGAAGTGATGACTGCCCCAACCGTGATCGGTGCCATCGCCATTGACCGCCAACGTGCGTCCAAAGTCCGAAGCGGTGAACAGCGTCACCTTCTGAGAGAGACCAAGCGAAGCCATCGCTGAATGGAAAGCGGCCACCCCTGTGTCGAGCTCGCGCAAGAGGTTCGGCAAGTCCACGGCTTGGGCGGAATGCGTATCGAAGCCCCCAATACCTACAAAGAATATCTGCCGTGAGGCGGAAAGTGCACCGCGCACGGCGATTGTGTTGGCCACCGCGCGCAATTGAGCGCTCAAAGGGCCGTTGCCAAATCCAGCGAAGCTGGGATTGCTGCCCGCAAGCGCCTGAGCGTAGAATTCGTTTGTTTCCAACCCGCCAGCAAACTTTGCCGCTAAATCACGCTCGATCAAGTTGGATCCGGCGAATTGAGCGGCCGTTAACTGATCGCGTACAGCGCTCACAAAGGCAGGATCAGTCTCATCGGCGAACTCCTCGAGTATTTTGACCTGCGCGGCTCCTTCGGTTCCGATGCGAAAGGGCGCGGCCGTTCGACCGGTTAGGAATGGGCCGACATCTTCCGTCGTAATCGTGGTGAATTGCGGACGGTTTGAGTTTCCGCCGGAGGCAAGCACCGCGTCAGCGAACAGGCCGCCCCAACCGAACTGCGCGCCCTCGGGCGCCCCGGCCTGCCAGATGTTCTGCTGATCGTTATGGCTAAAGAGGCGCGGGGGCACGCGCGCGACGCGCGCTTCGAAGCCGCTGCGTGTAACGGGCTCCACTAACGGGCCGACATTTGCGACCACAGCGGCATCGCCCGCGTCATAGAGGGCTTTGATATTGGCTAATTCTGGTACCAATGCGTGGGTGGGCGTTTCTTCGGGCGGGCGGCTAACTTGGCGCAACGACAGAAGCGAGGCGAGATCGCGCGAGACGCCTTGGCGCGCCACGAATGAACGACGGATGTTACGCCAGCTCGCGTATTCGCCTGCGTCGAATGGTAAGACGACATCGTGGCTGTCCATCCCTCCAAACAGGAAAACGCACACCAGTGCGCGGTAGTCCGACGTGTCGGCGGCGTGGGTAGTGAAAACCCCCGGCGCGCCTGTAATGGCCGTGCCCGCGATGGCCCCAACGCCCAACATGCGGACTGCGCTTCGACGGCTGATCAAAGTGCTCTTTGCCATTGTCGTCGCTCCTTTAACGCTGAACCAGGTAATCGGGGGAAGTCATAGTCAGGAAGACGGCGAGCTGGACACGGAACTCGCGCGTCTCATCATCGGTAGCCTCAATCTGGCTCACAGCGGTTTGGATCGAGGACAGCGTCTCAGCCGACAGAGTGCCATAGGCGAGTTTGTTGTTCAGTCGCTCCATTAGCGCCGCGGGATCATTCGCGAGAGCGCGTTCAGCGGAGTAATCGGGCCGCCACGCCCGTGCGAGTTCGGCGGCGTTGAAAGGGATACCAAGCTCGTTCAAATCCCCTTCCGCTTCGCCCGGATCCAGCAGATCGAGCCCGCCAAAGGTCCAGAAGGCGATGAAATTGATGTAGCCTGTGGTTGAGGTCGCGTTGACGATCTGAAGCTCGGGCACGGTCATCCCGAGCTGACCGCTTTGCGTACCGGGTGCCACGTAGCCGGGGCGATAGAAGTTGAAGACACTGCGTGCGCGGTGGGGGTGCTGTGAAAGAGC
>JBCCKJ010000355.1:0-1631 GCA_039027455.1 Pseudomonadota bacterium
CCATCGACCGCGCCGCGCGGTGTTTCGCGGCCGAATGGATCGGGCGCAGGGGCCGTTGCTGCTTCAGCCTCTTCCTCTGTACCCGGCAGAATCTGCGCGGCCAAAGGCATGGCAAGCGCAGCCAGCGTCAAGATGGCGACAAGCTTCACCCGATCAAAAATTGAAGACGACATTCACAAAGCCTCCCGTCCACGCCGGCACGCCGCCCGGCACTGTGCGTTCAATCCCTTCTCCGGGTTCGGAGATACTCAGACCGACCGTCAGAAACAGATTGCGAGTGATGATCCGGCTGTACTCGATAAACAGATCGTCCGAAACGTGCGCGTCGGTCACGCCCGCAACGATGTTGGCAGGCGCGTCCCCGCCCGGCCCGAGATCGACGCGCGAGGCCTGGCCAAACTGAAGTGGACTGCGCAATTCGTTGGCGCGGATATGGGCGTAGCGAAGAGTGAGCGTGTCCTTGGGCGAAGGGCGACCCTGCAAGGCGACCCCATGCGCGGCCACGTTCGAGTTGATGAATACCGACGAAGACTTCGAGCCTGTGACCCAAGCAGTGGGCGAGCCTTCGTAGAATAATGGGTCAAACCGCTCGAGCTCTGGCGTGTCAGGATCGTCGCCCGAAAACGTTTGATAGGAATACGTTATTGACGGCTTCCAACCGAGATTGGCGAAGGTGTAGCCAACCTGCACACGGCCCGCCCAAGCGCTGAGATCGAGGTCGTTGTTCCACTGATAGGCGCCATCGATTGCAAAAAGCCAGTTTTCAAGCGCGCCGGAAAGCTGGCCTGTGCGCGCGTAAAAGTTGGCGGTGTTGGTGTTGTCGCGCGCTCCGTCCAAGACGGTCGGCGCGCCCACGCCGCCGGGCGCCGCTTGAACATACGGCGTGCCACTTTTGGTTACCGCGATGAAGCTCGCTCCGACAAAGCCGCCTGTTTCGAAGTCGTGGCGAATATCCGCGCCGAAAAGACGGTTCTCGTTCTCGATAACGGGGCGCTCATTCGGATTAAGAAAGAACCCGGTGAAAGTGGTTCCACCCTTGGATAGCTTGGCAATCGCGGACATATCCCACGCCTTGCGCGGACCGAACTTGAGCGCGCCCAATTCAAACCCGCTTGAGCCACCGTTTGCGATCAGCATGCCTGTGCCAAGGCGTAGTTCGCGTGCGCCCACCGAAACGTCAATCCCGAAGCCACCGCTGGTCTTGGTGCTTACCCCGAGATACGCCTCCTCAAGCGTCACGTCGCCCTGGTCGGTAAAATCGAATGCGTCAGTGCCCTCAGTATACGAGGCCACGCCCGACACCTTGCCGTAGACCGCGATCGTTTCGTTCTGGGCTGTAAAGCTCATCCCGGGCTTAAAGTAAAACTCAAGCCACTGTGTATCTGGATCAAAGTTCTCTTCGGGTGCAAAGGTATCGGAGAGGTTCCAGAACAGATTGGTTTCAGCCACGGCGTTGACGCCGCCTTGCAAATGGCCTCGGATTTCAAAGCCTTCATCATCCACGAGAAGCATAGGATCGTTGCCTTGAGCTTGCAGCGCGGCTGAACAGGTGCAGAGGCTCAGAACGATGCCATTCCGAAGCATCGACCACCGGACTTGGTTCGGATGGAAGACTTTGAACAAAGCATCGA
>JBCCKJ010000356.1:0-1621 GCA_039027455.1 Pseudomonadota bacterium
GAAAGCACCCTTCAACACGCGCGAGAGACTTGGAAAGCGCTATCCGACCGTGAAGGTCTGGAGCGCTCCTTTTTTCGCCAAGAGGGCGGCAAATGGATCAAAGTCGCCTGATCGCTTGAACTCCGGGCGCGCTTGAGGAATCCTGCGCGCAGCTTTGGGAGACTTATCATGCGCGCTCACCTCGTTTCGCTTGCCTCAGTGTCACTCGCGCTGGCTGCGTGCAGTTCGGAAACGTCCGGCACTTTTGAAGGGGACGATGGAGAGACCGGCGAATACACCATCGACCGCGCCACAGGCGAGGCCACCGCCACCATCGAAACCGAAGACGGTACAGCCACGTTAAGGTCGGGCAGCGATGTGCCGGTGGAATTGCCCGCCGGTTTCACCGTGTATCCCGGCGCTGAGGTCATCACGAACACCGTTGTCAGCCAAGGCGCCGGATCGGGCATGCTTGTTACCATGCAAAGCGACGACAGCCCTGAAGCCGTTGCCGGTTTCTACAAAGATCAAGCCGTCAAGGCGGGGATCGATATCCAGATGGAGATGTCGACCAATGGTGGCCGGATGATCGGCGGGGAATCGAACGAAGGCCTGACCTTTTCGATCATCGCGAGCCCGGAAGAAGAGGGAACAACGGCGCAACTGGCGGTGGGCGAAAGTCTCGACTGATAGCGATTGAAGCGCACGCCGCACGTTTGGTTTCACACGAAACTTGAATTGCGCAAGGCTGGGGGCTAGGGGCCGCGCAATTCTTCTTTCCCGCGCCATTTCGCGCGCCTGTAATCAAGGAAATCAACATGGCGGTCACCCGCACTTTTTCGATCATCAAGCCCGACGCCACGAAGCGCAACCTGACCGGCGCGGTCACCGCGATGCTGGAAGAAGCCGGCCTCCGCGTTGTCGCTTCCAAGCGCATTCACATGAGCAAAGAGCAGGCCGAAGGCTTCTACGCCGTGCACGCGGAACGCCCGTTTTTTGGCGAGCTGGTTGAGTTCATGATGAGCGAGCCGGTGGTCGTGCAGGTTCTCGAAGGAGAAGACGCCGTGACGCGCAACCGCGAGATCATGGGCGCGACCAACCCCGCCGAAGCCGCTGAGGGCACGATCCGCAAGACGCACGCTCTGTCGATCGGCGAAAACACCGTTCACGGGTCGGACAGCGACGAGAACGCGGCCATCGAAATTGCGTTCTTCTTCAGCGACGACGAGATCGTCGGCTAAGACTACGCTACTGAATGAGATTGCGAGAGGGCCGTCGGATGGGGCGGCCCTTTTTCTATGCGCGACGAAATTGGGCGAGCTGATCGGAATGCGCGCGGTGTTGTCCGTGATCGGATTTCGCCATCAGACTGCGCATAGCCGAAAGCGCTTTGGGTGTGAGATCGAGGCTCAACTCCCGATAGGTGCGAGCCATCGCGCTTTCCCAATCGGCGTTGAGCTCTTCGAATGTCAGATGCGCGATTGGCCCCCGCCAGTCCTTGAGAGCCGTTGAGCGGCGCTCTTCTCTCAAAGCGATCTTGCGGTGCCACTCCGCTTCGATAGCGGACAGATCGCACGTCTCCGATTGGACCGCCATCTGGTTTGCTACGAGCGAGACCGCGCTGCGGTGGACATCCTCTAAC
>JBCCKJ010000357.1:0-1547 GCA_039027455.1 Pseudomonadota bacterium
TGACCGGCACGGATGTCGAAGCGTCGAACGGTCTCATCCATGTGATCGACACGGTTCTGATGCCGCAATAATCGCGCGCGAGATAACCGATTATCACGAAGGCGGGCTCTTGATCGGGCCCGCCTTTTGCGTGATGGCCAATACATGCTTCGCTTGACCTATTCGTTTGCCGCTATCGGCCTTGCTATCGCGGTGGGCGGTTGCGCATCGGAGGACGGGATCAATCCGGACGGCGACGTATACGATGGTATCGAAGTGGACACAGCGATCACCCTTCTGGGAACAGAGCCGTTCTGGGGGCTCGACATCGCGGCTGAGGCTGATGGAGCGCACGCAGCGCGGTTTTCCACACCAGACGACATTGATGGAAGGACCTTTGCTCTGACGCGATTTGCCGGAAACAATGGATTGGGTTTTTCGGGAGAGCTGGAAGGCGAGCAAATTCAGGTCGCGATCACCCCCGGCGAATGCAGCGATGGCATGAGCGACCGCAACTACCCGTTTGCAGCTACAGTCTTGCTGGCCGAGGACAGCCTATTCGGCTGCGCCTACACGCAAGGGGATCCCTTTGACGGGCCGCAGAACCCCTAGGCTTGGCTCGGTTGCAGAGCATGCACTTGCTTATCCGAGAGGCTCGCGCGATACTTCAAACTCAATGATGGAATGCGCACGATATGGGAGGGATCACCATGGCGCAGCCGCTGGCCTTCGAGCCGCAGCCTCTGAACGTGGCCGTTAAGGCGGCGCGCGAGCCGACTTCTGTCGGCTTTTGGTCGGTGCAAGCCTTATGAATACTGACGATGAACGTCCCGCAGATCGCCCTGGTCAGGCCAATATGCGGTTTGACGATGCGCCCGAACGATTTCGTTCCGGCCATCGCGAAGATCACTTTTCCGGCGCGTCTGGCGTCTTGTTCGAACAAGCCATGGCGCAAACGCGTATGGCGATTTGCCTCTGCGATCCCAACCAAGACGACCTGCCCATCGTTTTCGCCAATCGCGCGTTTCGACGTTTGACAGGATACTCCGAAGACGAAATCCTCGGGCGTAATTGCCGCTTCCTTCAGGGACCGAAGACCGACCCCGAACCTATTACCCGCATTCGCGAGGCGATCACCAATGAGGATGTCGTGGTGGTCGAACTCCTGAATTACCGCAAAAACGGCACGACCTTTTGGAACGCGCTCCATCTGGGCCCGATCTACAATGACACGGGCGAGCTGGTGTATTTCTTCGGAAGCCAGTGGGACGTGTCGGATGTGCGCGCGGCGCGGGCGGAGGAACGCCACGCCAAAGAAATGGCGCGCGAGCTTTCGCACCGCATGAAAAACATGTTCGCGGTGATCTCTGGGATCGTCAACGTGACTGGTCGCGTTCGCGGCATTCAGGGCGAAGCAGCTGAGATCAATTCGCGCATTCAGGCGCTTGGCCGGGCGTATGAGACCACACTGGATGATGCATCTTCGGGTAGCATTCAGATCGGCGAAGCGATCCGGGCTGTCCTCTTGCCTTATGACCGCGATGGTGAGCGGCTGGAGCTTATTGGCA